>JAFMFL010000054.1 GCA_017856205.1 Flavobacteriaceae bacterium | reverse complement strand
AATTTCATTTCCATTAAGCACCAAATCGTACGCTTGTGCCACCACCGAAGTCGGGTCGCTTTGAAGCTTTTCGAGGTGTTCAGGTTTTGGTGCCGTAAACGGATGGTGCATGGCGTGAAGCTCACCCGTTTCTTCATCTTTTTCAAACAAAGGAAAATCTACCACCCACAGGGGCGCAAATTCGTTGGGTTTTCGCAGCCCCAATTCTTCAGCCAATGCCATACGAAGTGCGCTTAGCTGGGGTCGTGTTTGTTTAGCATTTCCTGCCATGACCAAAATCAAATCACCGGGCTTTGCATCACAGGCTTTAGCCCATTTGCCAAGTGTAGCAGCATCAAAGAATTTATCTACAGAAGATTTGTAACTCCCATCATCGTTGCATTTTACCCAAACCAGTCCGTTGGCACCAATTTGCGGACGTTTTACCCAATCTATCCACGCATCAATTTGTTTTCTAGACCAAGCTGCAGCACCAGGCACGGCAATACCTACCACCAATTCTTGCGCATCAAATACTTGAAAACCTTTGTTTTGTGCAAGTTCGTTTAGCTCAGTAAAGGTCATCCCAAAACGAATATCGGGTTTGTCGTTTCCATACGTTTTGATGGCATTTTCATAAGATATTACAGGGAAGGGTTTTGGTGAAATGCCGTGTATTTCTTCTAACAAATATGAAAGAAGTGCTTCAAAGCAAGCCATGATATCGTTTTGATGCACAAAAGATAATTCACAGTCTATTTGGGTAAATTCAGGCTGACGGTCTGCGCGGAGGTCTTCGTCTCTAAAACATTTTACCAACTGAAAATAGCGATCCATGCCACCTACCATTAGCAATTGCTTAAAGGTTTGTGGCGATTGTGGTAAAGCATAAAACTGTCCTTCATTCATGCGTGAAGGCACCACAAAATCACGTGCGCCTTCGGGTGTAGACTTAATAAGGTATGGCGTTTCTACTTCTACAAAATTCTCTTTCGCCAAAAAGTTTCGTACTAAAAGCGCAACGTTGGAACGAAACAATAAACTTTGCTGCACGGGCGTACGGCGAATGTCCAAGTAGCGGTACTTCATGCGTAAATCTTCGCCGCCATCAGTGTTGTCTTCAATGGTAAATGGGGGTGTTTGTGCTTGATTTAAAACCTCTAGTGAAGTAACCAACACTTCAATATCACCTGTTGGCAAATGGGGGTTTTTCGCTTCGCGTTCTAAAACGGTTCCCGAAACTTGAATTACTGTTTCTCTACCGATGCGTTTTGCAGCTTCCAAAATTTCTGGATTTGAGCGTTCCTCATCCAAAACCAATTGTGTAATGCCGTATCTATCCCTCAAATCAATCCACAACACAAAGCCTTTGTCACGTGTTTTGGCAACCCAACCTGCAAGCTGAACCTCAGTTCCGATATGTGCAGCCGTTAATGCTCCGCAATGATGACTTCTGTACATGAATAAATTTTTACAAAAATAGGGACTTCTTCACGACTTGCGACGAAATTATGCGCTGGATTATCACTATAAATTTATGCTATTTTAACACGCAATGTTAATTTAATGTTAAGTCAATGTAAATTTTTTGTATATTTGTTTTTAACAAATCGTCTAACAAACAAAAAATTAGGGATTATGAAGACTCTATTTATTACACTCGCACTTGTTTCAAGCGCACTGCTATTGGCACAAGAAAAAGAAGTAATCAAAACTAATAATACCCAAAAAATCACAACCTTTCACGACAACGGAACAATAGAACAACAAGGGCATCAGCTGAAAGGAAAAAACCATGGGGTTTGGCGCTCATATGACAAACAAGGTAATGCTGTAGCTGTTGGCGAATACGAAAATGGCAAAAAAACTGGTACATGGCTTTTTTGGGTTGATGGACAAATTGCTGAGGTTAACTACCAAGAAAACCGAATTCAAAGCGTATCCTATTGGGAGTCATTGGGACAAGCCACTGCAGGCAAATAACTTACTAACGCCATTTTTTTAACCTTATAGACGCCCGTTTACTTAGATAAAAGGTAACAGGCACAATAATCAAGGTTAAGAAAGTTGCAAACGTAAGTCCGAAAATAACGGTCCACGCTAGTGGTCCCCAAAAAATTACGTTTTCCCCTCCAAAATAAATTTGCGGATTTCCCGTGGCAAACAAGCTGAAAAAGTTGATGTTTAGTCCAATGGCAAGTGGAATTAGCCCAAGTACAGTGGTAATGGCGGTAAGCAATACAGGTCTGAGCCGTGCTTTTCCGCCAGCCACAATGACATCAAAAATATCTTTTCTGGGCAATAAGTCGTCATTTTCAATACCCAGCTCTTCTCTTTTTCTATCCAACAAAAGTTGGGTATAGTCTAGCAATACCACGCTGTTGTTTACTACAATCCCAGCAAGAGAGATAATACCCATCATGGTCATGATAATCACAAACGTCATATTGAAAAACACGAGTCCAAGCATTACACCAGTAAAGCTCATAAAAATGGAAAACAAAATAATAAGAGGTTTACTGACCGAATTAAACTGAAATACCAGCAGCAGCATGATAAGCAAAATGGCAAAACCAAGTGCGCTGGATAAAAAACGCATATTTTCTTCTTGCTCAGCAATCTCTCCTGTAAAGGCATAGCTGGTGCCTTTTGGCATTTCAAACCCTTGCATTTGGGTTTGGATTTGCCCTACAATCTCGTTGGCGTTATAGCCAGGCAAAATAGCCGAATATACCGTTACCACACGGCGAAGGTTCTTGTGTTTGATAGCACTATACCCTGCCACATTTTTACGTTCTACCACTGCCGAAATGGGAACGTTTTTTATTCTACCAGAAGCCATATCACGGAACGTGATATTTTGGTTAAATAGCGCTGAAGGATTGTATCGATCGGATTCTTGAAAACGCACATTGATATCATAATCTTCGCCATCCTTTTTGAATACTCCTGCTTTTTCGCCAAATAGTGCACGACGCAACTGAAAGCCAACCTGACCCGCACTTACGCCAAGGCTTCCTGCTTTACGCCGATCAACAACTACTTCCATTCCGGGTTTGTTGCGGTTAACGTCTACTTTAAGCTCTTCAATTCCAGGAATATTTTCTTTGATGATATAGCTGCGGATATTGTTGGCAACTTGAATCAATTCGTTGTAATCTTCCCCTTCAATTTCAATATTTACGGGATAGCCCACAGGCGGCCCATTAGCATCTTTCTCTACTGAAATACTCACGCCCGAAAACTTACCATGAAGTGCTTGCTGTACCTCGCTGCGGAGTGTTTCGCTTGAAAGCCCCCGACGGTATTTGTATTCGCGCATGGTTGCCGTGATTTTACCACGATGCGGCATTTCGGCTTGTGATCCGCCGTCAGTTTGTGGGTTTCCAGCACCTGCACCAACTTGAGATACCAAGGACTCCACCATAAAGTTTTTACCGTTGTCCAAGTATTTGTCTGCATTTACGGTTTTAATGACTACTTGCTCTATGGATTTTGTGATGTCATTGGTTTTAGCAATGTCTGTCCCTTGTGGATATTCGATGTAAACAATGATTTGACTGGGCTCATTATCAGGAAAAAATTCCACTTTAGGACCTGCAATACCCACTAGAACAAACGAGGCAAACAAGAGTCCAATGGTTCCAAAAACAAAGGCATATGCCCTCCATCCACGCATGGCAAACTGCAAGAGTTTTTCATAGCCACGTTCAAGATAATTAAGAAAAAACCGCTGAAATGAATTAGCAAGCCCTTTAATAAAATAACGATAAAGCCAAAAGAACGCCATAAGCGTGATAAGGAAGCTGCCAAGCCCTCGAGTGGCGCTTGAAATCACCATAAAAAAGAGCCCTACGGAAACAAGTGCAATACTCAACCGAATAAGCCCTTTTAACGAAAGATTTTTTTCTTCAACATCCATAAACTTAGATACGAGCATGGAGTTAAACAATAGTGCCACAAACAACGACGAGCCCAAAACAACGGATAACGTAATCGGGAAATAGATCATAAACTGCCCCATAATTCCAGGCCAAAATCCTAGTGGGACAAAAGCTGCAACAGTTGTTGCGGTAGAAATAATAATGGGATAGGCAATTTCACTTACTCCTCTTTTTGCGGCTTCCACTCTAGACAGCCCTTCTTTTTCAATAAGGCGGTAGACGTTTTCTACCACTACAATACCGTTGTCTACCAGCATTCCAAGCCCCATAACTAGCGCAAAAAGCACCATGGTGTTCATGGTGTATCCTAGTGTCTGCAAAATGACAAACGAAATAAACATGGACATGGGAATCGCAAATCCAACAAACAATGCGTTTCGGAACCCTAAGAAAAATGTAAGCACTGTTACCACAAGCAACACCCCAAAAAGAATGTTGTTTACCAAATCATTCACTTGATTTAGTGTAAGCGAAGACATATCGTTTGAAATGGTCACCGACAAGTCTTCGGGAAAGGCTGTGGCTTTGGTTTCCAAGACAATCTCACGGATGCTAGCAACTGCTTGAATAAGGTTTTTACCGCCTCGTTTTTTTACGTCTAACATTACTGTTGAAGTACCAAAATCACGCGCAAAACTGGTGGTTTCTTGATCTTTGAATGATATCGTTGCAATTTCGCCCAAAGTAACCGTTCCTTTTTCGTTGGTAACCACGAATTCCGCCAAATCGTTAGGACTGCCAATTTCCCCAACTATACGAATGCTTCTGCGCTGTCCGCCGCTGCGCATACTTCCTGCAGAAACGGTCATGTTTTCGTTGGCAATACTTTGCACCACATCGTTAAAGCTTATTTGTGATGCCATCATTTTACGTATATCAACGGCAACCTCAACTTCTTTTTCTTGTGCTCCACGAATGTCAACTGTCTTGATTTCGTCAAGCCTTTCGATGCGCTCTTCCAGCAGCTCTCCAAATGCTTTTAGCCTGTCTATAGGGTAATCGCCTTGAATGCTAACATTTAAAATGGGAAATTCTTCAGAAAAATTAAGATTGAAAACGGAAGGCTCAAGCTTGGCATTATTAAATGTTGGCCAGTCTTCGGATGCCTTTACAGCGTCCACCTCGTCCTTAACTTTTTGTTTTGCTAAATCAACAGGGATATCCTCATCAAATTCAATAGAAACAATAGAATAATCGTCTTGTGACGTAGAGGTAATTTCTGTAATATTACTGATACCCTTGATGCCTTCTTCTATGGGATCCGTAACAAATCGCTCAACATCTTGAGCGGTATTTCCAGGGTAGGGCGTACTTATAAAAATGGTTGTTTCGGTGATTTCAGGGAAGTTTTCTCGCGGCATGGTTACGTATGCCGACCCGCCTAAAATGAGAAAAATTCCCATAAGCACATAAATAATGGTGCTGTTGCGAATGGCCCAAACAGAAAGCCCAAACGTTTTATTGGATTTGTTTTCTAAACTCATAATGCGTTTGTAATCTGTACGTTTTCATTTTCTTTTACCAAGCGAGCGCCTTCGTCAATAACACGGTCAGCTGTGCTAAGCCCTTCCAATACCTCAACAACATCGCCTTCAACAAGCCCTGTTTTGATAAAGCGTTTTTCGGCTTTGTTGTTTTTATTCACGATATAAACATATTGCTCGCCGGAAAAATTTTCAGAAACAACTTCAAGTGGAATTGCAATAGCGTTAGGATTCTGATAATCCACCAAACGCACCGTACTGATGAGATTGGATGCAAGTGAGATAGTGGTATCAGCCGCGAGAGAAACCTTAAAAGTACGATTCCCAACACTGATGTGCGTTCCTTTGTGGATAACCTTGCTGCTGTATGTGTGGTTTAAAACGGGAATTTCTACCTGTGCGGTAGTTCCTTTGTTGATGTTTGGAAAATAGCGTTCAGGCACATCTACGTCCACGTACATACTGCTTAAATTTACGAGCCTTAAAAGCGGCTGTGCACCTGGGGAGACTAACTGCCCAACTTCTGTCATGATATCATCAACACGTCCCGAAAAGGGCGCATACAATTTAGTTTTAATCAATTGTTGTTGTAATTGCTCATAGCCTTTTTGCTGGCTTTCAAAAGTTGTTTTGGCTTGCAAATACTCCATTTCCGAACCAATGTTTTGTTCCCACAACCGTTCTTGACGTTCAAACAAGGTCTTTGCCAAATCCAATTGTACTTTTTGAAGTGCTGCATTTTCAGCTAAGCCACCGTCATCAATGGTAACAAGCAAATCCCCTTTTGCCACTTGTTGCCCTTCTTTTACATGAATGGCTTTTACGACACCCATAAACTCGGCATTTAACATCAAGTTTTGGTTTGTTTTGACCACGCCTTGTAACACAACCGTATGGGTAAAGGCAGTTTCTTGAACAGCAAATACTGTAACTAAAGATCGCTTTTTGTCTTTGTCAAACCTGTCAATGGCATCCATTACAAGATTTAATTCTGCCTTTATGGTATTGTTTTGCTTTACCAATTCAGCTTGACGTGCACGCAAGCCCTCCACATTTTGTTGATTAATAAGCGTTTGGGTATTTGGCTTTTCCGTAGAAGTGCACGACACAACAAAGCCATACATTAGAGTTAAAAAGATAGTCTTTTTCATTTGTCAGAAGTTACAGGGTTTAGTAAAAGGGATAATGATGTTTTAGATATTACGAGTTGCTGCATGGCAGTTAAGTAGTCGTTTTGTGCGTCGTAAAGTTGGGTTTGCGCTTGGCGTAATGTAAAACCAGACACTAATCCTTCTTTAAATTTGATTTGATTTTTTTTCTCAATGGCAGAAGCTAACGCCAAATTGGCGGCGGTAGTTTTCATGTTTTCTAAGTTAAATTGTACGGCATTTCGAAGCCTGCTCTCTTCTAATAAAAGCTCTTGTTCAACATTTTCTGCAAGATTTTTGGCCTGCTCAAGCGCAAGTTTTGCTTGCTGTCTTTTGGCTTGAGATTGAAAACTACTAAACACAGGAAAGCTGAGGTTTAGCCCAAAACTTGCCCTACCAAACCAATTTTGCTCAGGCTGGGTAAATGCAAACTCTTGATTATAGCCATCGTAGCCACCACTTAGGTAAGCCGATATTCTTGGCAGCGATTTAAACCGCTCAAGTTTGAGTAAGAGTTCTTTTGTGCGGATGTCGTTTTGTGCCATTTGATAGTCAATATTGTTTTTAAGTGTAAGCGTTTCGCTACGCTCACTTTGGAGTTGCAACGCAAGACCTTCGAGGGTGCTGCCGAGTGTAAGCGGTGCGTCAAGCTCCATACCCATCACATAACGCAATACGTTTTTTGCTACATCTGCCATTTGTTTGGTGTAGGTAAGAGAACTTTGCAACGATGTCGCAATAAGTTGCAACTGTTGCACATTTTCTTCCTCAGTCAGGCCGTTTTCAAAAACCGCTTTGATTTCACTAAGATTCTGCTCAGCTGCTTCAAGATTTTGTTCCAAAATACCTACTTGCGCTTTCGCCAATAGCGCATTCACATAAGCGTCTGTAGTTGCTTGGATTATGGCTTGCTCGGTTTTGGTGTATGCCTGCTTAGAAATACGCAAATAAATTTCAGAGGCTTGCAACCCTACCAAATAGGATCCGTCAAAAATGAGCTGTTCTAAGCGCAACCCTGCATTAGCACTTTGCTCAGTGCCAAAAATAACTTCATTAAACTCCCCGGGTTGCCCACCAAAAAACTCAGCAGGAATCAGCGAAACGGGTTGTTTGATTGCATTCACATATCCCGCCGATAGCGACACTTGTGGCAATCCAATGGCAATGGTTTCCCAACGTTTTTGGCGCGCCATTAGGACGTCTTTACTAGCGTTTTGTAACGTACGGTTGTTTGTTTTTGCAAGCTGAATGGCATCGTTTAAGTCTAGTTGTTGTGCCGACATAAAATAGGAGCACATTAAAATAAGACATACAAAAAGTTTAGGCATGGGCATGGTTTTCAAAGGTGTTAAAAATGGCAATTCCTGATTCGGTGCAAATGGCACGAACGTGATATTCTAAATAATCGGTCATTAGTTGGCTGTGCTGAAACATGTTGGCGGGGAAAAGACGTTGGTCTTTAATACCCATCATGCCGTTAAAGTAAAGCCTTGCCGTAAATGGAAT
>JAFMFL010000053.1 GCA_017856205.1 Flavobacteriaceae bacterium | reverse complement strand
TAAGACACGACAGAATCCGGCTTATGGCCTGCTTTTTTATTTGTTTGTGGGCACCTTCATGGTGTCAAAAAAATCTTCTTTAGGCTCCCAGAGTTTCACTGCATTTCCCTCAGGGTCAAGGATGTGCACAAATTTTCCGTAGGGATATGTCGTGATTTTATCAATGATAATCACCCCAATTTCTTTTAGCTTCTTGACCAATTTTTCAATTTCTTGCACTCTGTAATTTATCATAAAGGGTTTGTCCGATGGATCAAAATAGTCTGTGTCGTTTGGAAATACAGACCAATGAATATACTTTGCTTTATCAGGGTTTTTTAGATGTCGCATTTCAAAGGTTGCCCCATACGGATTAAGCACCAAGCCAAGGTGCTGTGCATACCATTTTTTTAATTTTTCGGGAGATGTGGACTTAAAGAAAATACCACCAATACCAATGATTTTAGGGTCGCTCATAATGCAAGATTTAGCATCATCAAGTTACACTTTTTTTGGTAATGCGCAGTTTTTTAGCAAATGCAAACTTTCAGGTCCTTGATTAAAGAGTAAATCTAGTACTGAAAGATTGGGGATAAAACCATTTTTGTTTTCAAAAACTTGTGTATATACCACTTCAGCCACAGCTTGATTTTTTTTAACTTCTTGAAGTGGTCGTATGTCTTGATGTGTAGCTTCTTTTTCATATAATTGAGTAAAAGACACCTCAAAAGAAAGTCCTATCAAGCTTTTTAACACTTGAAAAAATGCGGTGTTTAATGCATAGAGGTGGGTAAAACGCTCTTGATACAAAAATGCAATTTCATTCTCGTAGTATTCAAAATAGGGGGATGAGCGGTAGGCAGCTTCTAACGATTTCCAATGCTGTCCTTGCCACAAAAAGCTGTTGTCTATTTCTACGTCTTTGTAGTGTTGATGCCCCTCTTTTCCAAGATGTTTTACAGGAACAGAAAGCATCAATTTTCCATTTGCTCCGTGAATATAAAGTCGGTTACGCTGAGTTTGTTTTTGGTAATGGTCGTGCTTTTCAAAAATAACATGCGCTGCTTGCGCCATATATGCCCAAAGGGTTACAGAGCCACCATAAGCAAGTGGTGCAACAACAGTGCCCATTTACGCCTTTTTGGTTCGTCTTCTATACCACGAAATACCTTGCCAAAGGGCAACAAAAGCAACAAAATACCAGCGGTACGAAACCGGTTCCCCTGCGCCACCAACAGTAGTGAATACTCTATCCCAGCGTACCCGCCAATTGCGTAATCCTTCTGTAAATCCGTCAATACTCATCCAAATAAAAACGGGTTTTCCCACCACGTGATCTTCTGGCACAAAACCCCAGTAGCGGCTATCTTCTGAACGATGCCGATTGTCTCCCATCATCCAATAATAATCCATTTTAAACGTATAAGAGTCTGCAGTTTTTCCATTGATTTTAATCACACCTCTGCTATTGCTTAGCGTGTTCTTCTCATAGTCTTGAATAATTTTTTTATAGAGTGGAAGTGTGTTTTGCGTTAGGGATACTGTTGCTCCTTTTTGGGGCATTACAATTGGTCCAAATTGGTCTTCATTCCAATTGTATAAAATGTTGTTGGGGAAATAGTTTGTATTGTATGTTTTAATGGTGTTTATGTTTCGCTTTAAGCTATCTAACGCCATAGCTTTTTGTAGTTCCTCTGCCTCTTTTAAGGTCAAAAACAAGGTTTTTCTAGTTTCTAGGAGTTCTTTAGCTTGAATACGGTAGGCGCGTACAACATCAATGGGAATTCCTTTTGCACCTGTATAGATTTGGTAATTATTAGGATCTTGACTTGCAAAGCCCGTAAAGTAAGGAATCAACGCATCAAGCATGGGTTGCGAGATATTTTTAATGATAAATTTTCTATTTAAGTCATCGTATCCAAGTTCTTTTAGTTTACGTGCAGAAATCCCCTTACTGTTATATGCCGTGTAACCATAAAGCGGTTTGGCGCGGTCGGGCATGATGGATTGTTTACCATTAATGTGAATAATGCCATCAATAATGGTCAGCGTATCGCCTGGAACGGCGACGCAGCGCTTTACGTAATTTGATTTTTTATCAATGGGTTTTACCACACCTGCTTCCTTCTTAAAAAACTGTCTAACCGTATCGGCTGGCCAGCTAAACACTACAATATCGTTGCGTTTTATTTTTTGAAAACCAGGAAAACGCGAGTAGGGGAGTTGCGGTTTTTTTAGATATGAACGCACTTTTGCAAGCGGTATGGTGTCATGCACCATAGGAAATGAAACCACCGTTTGAGGTGTTCGTGCGCCGTAATGGAATTTACTCACTAAGAGAAAATCACCCACCAATAAACTTTTTTCAAGCGAACTTGTTGGAATGATAAAAGGTTGCATAAAGTAGGCATGCACCAGCGTGGCTATAACCACCGCATAAATGATAGAGCCAACAAATTGTCCAAATCCGCTTTTAGGTTCTAAGGAGCGATCCGGTTGATAGGTTACATCTGCAACATAGTTAAGATAAAACCCGTATAATCCTAAACTTGCCCAAGCTAAAAAGCTGTCTTTAAGACTATTTTTACCAAAACTACGAGCAGTTTCTACCCATACAACAGGGAGCATAAGTAAATTTACTATGGGTATGTAGAGCAAAACAACCCACCATTGCGGTCGTTTGATGATGCGTAATAGCATAACCGAATTGTAAAAGGGAATGAGCGCCAACAAAGGTGAAACCCCTGCTTTTTTATAAAGCTTCCAGAGCTTTACAAAAATATAAACTTGGCATAGCGCTACGAATAAAATCCACTGAGAGGTTGTCATAACTATATAAGATTAGGTGATGTTTAACACGTCATTCATGGTAAAAATACCGCTTTTTCCCAGAATCCACTCGGCGGCAACAACTGCGCCAAGCGCAAAACCATCACGGTTATGAGCAATGTGCTCAATTGTAATTGCATCATTTTCAGCGTTATAAACTACCGTATGCGTACCAGGTACATGTGGCTCACGCTTTGCCGTAATGGCTAGGTCGTTGTCGCTAGCTTCTTCTGCAAGCTTCCATGACTGTTGTGAGGTGTGTGGGAGTATTCCTTCGGCTAGTGTTATGGCTGTTCCACTTGGTGCGTCTAGTTTTTCGGTATGATGAATTTCTTCCATACTTACTTTGTACTGCGTGTGCTGCCCCATCATTTGGGCGAGTTTTTCATTGAGTGCAAAGAAGATATTTACACCAAGGCTAAAATTGGAAGCATACAAAAAAGCTCCCTTTTTTTCTTCGCACAGTTTTTCAATATCCGATTTATGCTCCAACCATCCTGTAGTACCGCAAACCACAGGAATGCCTTGTTGAATTGCGTGAGTTATATTAGTAACCGCTGCTGATGGCACACTAAAATTTATGGCAACATCGGCATGCTCAAAAGTATCATTTGGATTGTCTTTATCAATTTTTGCCACAACTTCATGACCTCGCGCTTTGGCAATGACTTCAATGGCTTTTCCCATACGACCGTATCCCAGTAAGGCTATTTTCATACTAAAAAGTTAACGCGACTTGCATTCCAGCTATTAGAGTGGCACCTGTTGGGGCTACATCAAAATAGGGTTTAAAGCTAAGGTCGCTGTTTACGTTATATTGTTTTAAATGCGCATCGATATTGGCATCTAAAATATTTAAAAAATAAAATCCCAAAATAAAAAGCATCGAACGGTCACGATTTCGTTTGTAAAAATCCTGTCCATCTATTAGTCGATTTGTATCTGCAATAAGCCCTTGAAATTCATCATCGTTGTATCCAGCAATCCGCCTTTTATAGGCGTCGCGATAGCGCACATAATTTTTTTGGTTTCTGTCGTATGTGTAAATAGACATACCTAAAGCACCATATACAATAGGAACTTTCCAATAGCGTTTGTTGTAAGCCTGACCCAAACCCGGTAAAACAGCAGAGTAAAAGGCTGCCCTTGCAGGTCTTAGAGGGTCTTCATTTTCGCTTTTCTGGATATCATCTGCCACAATTTGCTGGGCTGAGGATAGCCCACAACTAAAAATCAAAAGCCAGAAAAAAGCAGACGGTTTCACGATTTTAGCTTTTTTCGAATTGTTTGAAATTCTTTTTCAGAGCCAAATGAAATAATGATTTTACCACCACCTTTTTTATCAACAGTAGTCTGTACTGCAGCTCCAAAAAAGTCACTAAATGCATCGATGTGTTTTGCGGTGTAGTCTTCTATTGTTGTGGTAGGGGTTTCCTTTTTGGGTTTAACAGCCTGTTCGGTTTCACGAACAGACATGCCTGTAGCCACAATTTTTTTGTACAGATTTAGTTGTTCCTTTGGGTCTTCAACCGCAAGTAGCGCACGCCCATGCCCCATACTAATAAAGCCATCACGGATACCCGATTGTATTATAGGATCAAGGTTTAGCAAACGCAAATAATTGGTAACGGTGGAACGTTTTTTCCCCACACGCTTACTCATTTCCTCTTGTGTTAGATTGATTTCGTTAATAAGTCTGTCGTAGCTTAAAGCTATTTCAATGGGGTCTAAATCATCTCGCTGAATATTTTCAACCAACGCCATTTCAAGCGATTCTTTATCGTTTGCAACACGAATAAACGCCGGTATGGTTTCGAGATTTAACGACTGAGAGGCACGAAAGCGACGTTCACCAGAAACCAATTGATATTTTTCGGCGCCCATTCTTCGAATTGTTATGGGCTGGATAACCCCTAACGCCGCAATAGAAGAAGCAAGTTCTTGTAGCGTTTCAGGATTAAACTGCGTTCTTGGCTGAAACGGATTTGTTTCAATTTGACTTAGCGGCACTTCTAATACACGTCCTTCAACCTTCCCTTTTCCAAGGTTTTCTTCTGTTGGTAGTAATGCAGATAAGCCGCGCCCCATGGCTTGACGTTTTTTTGCTTTTGCCATATCAATTATTATTTTTTATAAACTCTTGCGCAAGCTTTAAATAGCTTGAAGCCCCTTTACTAGAAGCATCATAGTCAATTATGCTTTCACCATAGCTGGGCGCTTCACTTAGCGTTACATTGCGTTGAATGATGGTATTGAACACCATGCTATTAAAATGCTTTTTTACTTCGTCAACTACTTGATTGGATAGGCGTAAGCGTGAATCGTACATCGTTAGGAGCATTCCTTCAATTCCTAAAGATGGGTTGTGAATTTTTTGCATACTTTTGATTGTGTTTAGGAGCTTTCCTAAGCCTTCAAGTGCAAAATATTCACATTGAATAGGGATTATGACCGAGTCGGCAGCAGTGAGTGCATTTAACGTTATTAGTCCTAAAGAGGGCGCGCAATCAATAAAAATATAATCGTACGCATCTTTTATGGGCTCAAGGGCATCGCGAAGCATATTTTCTCTATTAGGCTTATCCACCAATTCAATTTCGATAGCAACCAAATCAATGTGTGCAGGAATTAAGTCTAAATTAGGCGAATTTGTACTTACGATGGTGTCTTTTGCAGTAAGCGTATGTTCAAGCACTTGATAAGACCCTTTTTTTACATGCTCTACTTCAATACCTAACCCTGATGTGGCATTTGCCTGTGGGTCAGCATCAATTAACAACACTTTTTTTTCAAGAACACCAAGGCATGCAGCAAGGTTTACAGATGTGGTGGTTTTTCCTACTCCTCCTTTTTGATTTGCTACAGCTATGATTTTGCCCATGGTTTGTTCTAAAGTGTAAAAATAGCATTTATATGCCGTTCAAGAAATCAAATTTTTGTTAACTATTTTTTCTTGCGAATTGCCATTTCCAATACATCCCACATGGTTTTGGAAACTTGCTCAAGATTATTAAATTGACCAGCACCCTTAAGCCACTCGCCTCCGTCAAGGGTGATTACCTCTCCATTTAGATACGCCCCAAAATCAGAAATCATGTACGCAGTCAAATTTGCTAACTCTTGATGTTCACCCACGCGCCCTAATGGGATACGCTTTTTAGGATCAAACTTTTTCTTGATAGGTGCGGGTAAGAGTCTGTCCCAAGCCCCTTTGGTGGGGAAAGGACCAGGCGCAACTGCATTGAATCGCATGCCGTATTTTGCCCACTCCACCGCCAAAGAACGTGTCATGGCAAGCACACCTGCCTTTGCACAAGCAGATGGAACTACATAACCGGAGCCGGTATATGCATAAGTGGTAACTACGTTTAGGACATTGGTGTTTTTCTGTTTTGTTTTAATCCAATGTTTGCCAAAAGTTAGGGTACAGTTTTTAGTTCCCTTAAGCACGATATCCAAAATGGTGTCAAAGGCATTTGAAGACAATCGTTCTGTGGGCGCAATAAAGTTCCCTGCCGCATTATTTACCAAAACATCTACTGGACCGAGTTTCTTTATCACATGTGCATGCATGGCTTCCACTTCCTCAATATTTCGCACATCACAGGCAACAGCAACGCAAGTGCCGCCTGTTTCTCCCGAAAGTTCGGAAGCAGTGCCTTCTAGTTTTTCTAAATTTCTGGAGGTGATGGCTACCTTTGCACCAAGGTGTAAAAAATAACGTGTCATGGATTTTCCTAATCCGCTACCACCACCCGTAACGACAATCACCTTGCCGCCTAGCGCATCTTCTCGAAGCATTTGTTCTGTGTGTTTCATGTTGTGCTATTAATATTAATGGACACTATCAGCGTACTCAATCAGGTACACATCTTCGTTTTTTCGTTTCATATTGTATTTTTCTCTTGCATATCGTTCCAACTCGATGGAGTCATTCAATTGCAAAAGTGTTTTTTTGTCGGCTGCAATATCGCGTTCCAATGTTGCTTTTTGTTGTTCTAATGCGGTTAGTTTTCGTTCAAGGTTAAGGTAAATAAGGAGAGAATTTGTATCCAAAAACACCATCCAAATAACGAAAAATAATCCAATGAGCGCATACACGTTGGTTGCTAATTTAAACCAAGGATTTTCACGAAATTTTTTCATTCAATAACGTTTTTAAGCCATTGTGTAACCGCTGCTTCTGCATTTTTGATAGCTCCGTTGTTTGTTATGACAATGTCGGCTTTTTCTTTGTTTGAGGCAACAAACCTATTATGCATGCTGTGTAATGTGGTTTTAAATCGTTGACGAACCTCTTCCTCAAACCTGCCTCTAAAACTCACATCTCTTGTTACTCTTCGTTTTACACGTATTTCTTTCTCAGCCTCAATATACACCTTATAATCAAATAGAGAGCGAAGGGGCGTATGAGCAAAAACCAAAATGCCCTCAACTAAAATAAATTTTTTAGGAGTATAAACTACAGTTTCTTCCATGCGGAGGTGTTCCGCAAAGGAATATACGGGACACTCAATAGAGATTCCTTGTTTTAGTTTTTCTAGGTCTGCTGTCATAAGGTCAAAATCCAAAGCATCTGGGTGGTCAAAGTTTATTTGAGCGCGTTCATCAAATGTGAGATGGGGTAAGTGCTTATAATAATGGTCTTGTGCTAAAATTAGCGTCTTTTCTTTACCTAAAAATTGGGCTACACGTTCAACTAATGTTGATTTTCCTGCCCCAGTTCCACCACAAAACCCAATAATCACTAGAAATGTTTTCGTAAAGATAGTATTCCAAAAACAAAAAAATAAGCAGTGAAAAAATAAAGTCGGGATAACAGGATTTAAAGAATCCTTTTACTCGCATTGATTGCAAATAGCTGCCTAATGCTATCGCATTTAGGTGCTGTTATTTGTGCTTTTCGCTCAAGCATAGCTCAAGCATAAATAAAAACACCCAACTTCTTTGAAGTTAGGCATCTGCTTGTCGGGATGACAGGATTACTCCCATTGGTCGTGAGACCGCTTCGCTAAGTTTAAACCTGCGACAAATTGTAGGTGATTAATGAGAGAAAATAATATTTTATGACTTTAAAAAAGTCGGGATGACAGGATTTGAACCTGCGACCCCACGCACCCCATGCGTGTGCGCTACCAGGCTGCGCCACATCCCGTGGTCATAAAACCAAAAAGTTGATTTAGTCGGGGTGGCATTACTTTTCGGTTAGCTACCTTCCCGATTTCATCGGGACGCGATGACAAGTCATCAACATCCCATAAATTGTTTTAGTCGGGGTGGCAGGATTCGAACCTGCGACCTCCTGCTCCCAAAGCAGGCGCGAT
>JAFMFL010000052.1 GCA_017856205.1 Flavobacteriaceae bacterium | reverse complement strand
AATTGAAGCAGTTATTCCTTTCATGTCAAGGGCATCGCTATATATAAGTCCGCTAAACCCCATTTGGTCTTTAAGTAACTCTGTAACCACTTTAAAAGAAACCGAAACAGGAAGGGGATTGCTGTCCAGCGCAGGTATTTCTAAATGCCCTATCATGATTCCCTTTACCCCACTAGCAATCATTTTTCTAAATGGCACTAAATCAATCTTTTCAAGTTGATTTTTGGTGTATTCAATTTTTGGAAGGCTTTTATGCGAATCTAAGGTTGCAGCACCGTGTCCGGGAAAGTGTTTGGCAACCGCCATCGTGCCAGCATCTTGCAATCCCTCCATAAATGCTTGAGCTTGTTTTGCCACACGTTTTGGGTTATCTCCAAAGGCGCGAATGCCAATGATAGGATTTTGACTTTCGGTATTTACATCTGCAACAGGAGAAAACGTCACATGAACACCCATTTTTCGCTTGCGAACACCTAGTCGATTACCGAGAGCGTAAATCAACTCCTCGTTTGGCAATGCGCCCAACGTCATAGCGTATTGATAAGGGGTCACATCTTTTAATCGCATGGCCATACCCCACTCTGCGTCAGCAGCAATAAGTAGCGGTGTTTTAGAAGCCTTTTGGTACCGATATGTATCGCGTATTTGCTGTGAAGCAGTTCCCGATGAAAACAAAATTCCACCCACATGGTACTTTTTAATCTGATACGTGGTGTTTTGTTGTTTGGAAAGATTTCCATCTGGAAATGCCATTACCATAAAAAGCTGCCCAATTTTTTGGTCTAAGGTCATGGCGTTGTAAACGCTATCGACCCACTGGCGTTGTGACTGGGCGGACAAACATACAGGAATAAGAAATACGAATATAAATACACGAAGCATAGCCTAAATATAGGCTAAAAATAGCGCGCGTGCCAACTGTCTTTGGCAGGAACTTCCCATTGCGATAGAAATTCCCCCTTATATAATACCAAATGATTAAATACCACTGTGTTTTCAGTAACTGATTTGTTTTTGACCATTTCCTTAAAATCAAGTAGTGGTTTGTACGTAATAAATTCGCCTTGCTTAAAGCTGACATTCATTTTGTCCAAAAGTGTAACATCATAGGTGTTTTCCAATTCTTGAATAATCCGCACCGAAGCATCTATAGAACATCCTGAAGCAGCCTGTGTGTTTTCGTCTAATGCAATGACAATAAATCGGTTATACGGCAACGAAAAACTTGCGTTTAGCGATGCGCCATGCGCCGTCCATTGTGTAATGAAAGCTTCTAATTTTTGTGCAATTGCTGGGATTTCAGTTTCGGTAAAAGGGCGACTTGAGGGATATATCCACACACGGGCATCGTTGCTTAAATCATCAAAGGGTACAAACATATTATAAGTCTTGCGCTTGTTCCAACAGTTCTGCAATATCCATCACAGCAATTTTCCCTTCTTGCTCTTTGTTTTTAACGCCATCTGTCATCATGGTGTTGCAAAATGGGCAACCTGCTGCAATAATATCGGGCTTCGTTTCCAAGGCTTGCTCGGTGCGTTCAATATTGACTTCTTTATCTCCAGGCTCGGCATCTTTAAACATTTGTGCGCCTCCTGCGCCACAGCAAAGTCCCTTAGCCTTACAGCTTTTCATTTCGATAAGTTCACTCTCAAGTTTTGATAAAACGGCTCGAGGTGCCTCATATTCGTTATTGGCTCTGCCCAAATAACACGGATCATGAAAGGTAATACGCTTTCCTTTAAACGAGCCCCCTTCAACTTTCAATTTTCCTTCGTTAAGTAAATCTTTTAAAAACTGTGTGTGATGTAGCACCTCATAATTTCCGCCCAGTCCAGGGTACTCATTTTTAAGTGTATTAAAACAATGCGGACATGCGGTTACTATCTTTTTAACTTCATAGCCATTCAAAACTTCGATATTGGTCATGGCTTGCATCTGGAACAAAAACTCATTTCCAGCACGCTTTGCAGGGTCTCCAGTACAGCTTTCTTCTGGTCCAAGCACGGCAAAAGATACTTCTGCTTTAATCAATAGCTTTGCAAAAGCTTTTGTAATTTTTTTGGCACGCTCATCAAAACTGCCAGCACATCCCAACCAAAAAAGCACCTCGGGCTGTTTGCCCTGAGCCGCTAATTCAGACATTGTTGGAATGTTAGTCGTGAGCGCCATCGTCAAAGACTTCTATCGTTACTTCTTTTTCTATCAAATCGGTAAACTTACCATTGTAACGTGTAGCACGCACCAAGTGATTGTCAACCCAATGGTAATTTCCCCCTCGTGGTTTTCCCATAAGAAGTGAGTGGTAGTTAAACCCATTTTCTTTAAGCCATTGTTCGGTAACATCACGATGTTCTTCGGTACGTGAGGTAAAAAAGCAAATCACATGCCCCTCATAATACCAACGATTTAAGGTTTCCAAAGCATCAGGATATACATTCGCCGTTGCCATGCGCTCTGGTTCTTCGTTGGGAATGTCGTCACAAATGGTTCCATCAATATCAATCAAATAATTTTTGATACCCTCTGGAAGTACCGGACTTACATGTTCTCCATCTTCTAATTTTTCTTTAAGTAATTGATTTACTTTTTCTTTATCCATGTTTATATATTTAATTCTTCGCGCCAGGCTAAACGGTCTTGTTGATTAAATGGCCAAGGAGCACCGTTGTTTTCTACATTGGTCATCATTACGTTTAATTCGTTTGGAGCAGCCGATTGTTCCATCACCAAATAGCGACGCATATCCATAATAATAGATAGCGGGTCAATGGCAATAGGACAGGCCTCTACGCAAGCATTGCACGAGGTGCATGCCCACAATTCTTCCCTAGAAATATAATTATCTAAGAGTGTATTTTGATTCGGTTCCTCGCCTTTGTTTAAAGCCAAGCCTACTTCTGTAATACGATCCCGTGTGTCCATCATGATTTTGCGCGGCGATAATTTCTTCCCTGTTTGATTGGCTGGGCATTCTTCTGTACAACGTCCACATTCTGTACATGAATAGGCATTCATAAGCTGTACCCAATTCAAATCGGTAACATCTGCTGCGCCAAAAGTAGTAGGAGTTGCATCAGACGCATGAGCAGCATATGGATCGGCATTTGGGTCTAACATCAATTTAACTTCGTTAGTAACCGCCTCCATGTTAGAAAGTTCGCCTTGTGGCGACAGTTTGGCAAAATAAGTGTTGGGGAATGCCAAAATAATATGAAGGTGTTTGGAGTAGTATAAGTAGTTTAAAAACAACAAGATACCACCAATATGCAACCACCAAGCTGTACGCTCAACGGCAATAATAGACCCTGCATTCATTCCTTCAAAAAGTGGGAGAAGAAACTGGCTAACAGGAAAACTTCCAGCTTGAACATAATGCGAATCTTGCGCCACAGTTTGCAACCAATAGTCGGCAGCATTCATGGTTAAAAACAATCCCATAAGCACCACTTCGGCGTATAAAATGATATCCGCATCCCATTTGGGCCACCCTTTCATTTCGGGCTTCCAGAAACGTTTGATACGAACTAGGTTTCTTCGTGTCCAAAAGAAAAAGACACTAATCAGTACAAGGGCTGCAAAAATCTCAAACGTAAAAATAAGCACATCATAGACACCGCCTAAAAAGGGTGCAAAAATGCGGTGTGTGCCTAAAAATCCATCAATGATAATTTCTAGCAGTTCGATATTAATCACAATAAAACCTACATAAACAAATACATGAAGGGCACCTGAAAGGGGTTTACGCACCATTTTTGATTGTCCAAGGGCAATACGCGTCATGTGTAGCCAACGCTTTTGGGGTTGGTCTGACCTGTTAGCTGGCTTTCCTAGTTTGATGTTACGAATAATGCGACGCACATTTCGGACAAAAAGCCCAACCAATGCAAAAAACAAAACAGCAAAAGCAATGTTAGGAATATAAGCACTCATTGCTGCTCAGATTTTTTGGGTTCTTGATAAGTTTTATTTTTTTTACCAAACAAGGAGAAGTGAACGTAGCGTTTTGGGTTTAGACGCATATCTTCAAGAAGTAATTGCGCTTGATTATTCGTTTGATTTAATGCATTAATAAGCGAATCGCTGTGCAATAATTTACCAAGCGACCCTTCACCAGAACTTATTTTTGAAGTGATAAGTGCAAGATCTTGCGAGGTTTGTTGCAACGAACGTATGGTTGCCCACAAAGGAGCTTGTTGCAGGGAATCTGTAATGGTTGCAGCGTTGGCTGAAACGCGTTCCAAGGAACTAAACGTTTTGTTTAGTGTTCCATTTGGAGTGTTTAAGTTTGCGTCCAACGATTTTGTAAGTGAGGTTAATGCCGCAGTGGTTTCGCTGAATTGGTCGATAGATTGACGTAAGGCTTCTTGGCGCTGTGCGTCTAGCACATTGGTAAAGGCAATAAGTACCGAATCTGCATGAACAATCATGCTTTCAATTTTTTCTTGAAGAGGCGAAAGCTTTTCATTTACCAAATCAGTCAATCCAGGTGCAACACTTGTTTGCAAGGTATCTTTATGCTTTGCTTCGGTTGAATTATCAAAGGCAGGTATAATGGCAAGCGCCTTCCCTCCTATCAATCCAGATTCATAAATTTGAGCTATGCTATTTTTAGAAAAAGGAAAGTCATTTTCTACTCTGAAAGTCACTAAAATTTTAGCAGATGGCTGCAATAATTCACTAGATTCTACAGCCCCAACAGTGTATCCGTTAATGGTTACGGGTGTGCCGTTTACAAGTCCTTCGGTATTGTCATAAAGACCATAAAAAACCCTGTCTGATACAAACACATCATTCGATTTAAGGTAACTAAAACCAATGAGGAATAGGGCTACCCCAAAAATAAAAAGCAATGCCGTTTTTACTTCGTTAGAAAACTTCAACTTGTAGTGATTTTTGTCAAAAATAAGGATTATTTGTGCAGCTCAGACAGCTTAATTAGATTTCATTTCAGGAGTTATTGACACTTCTATCCCGTCCTTGAACGCCTTAATATAAGCTCCCTTATACCCTTTAGCGATGGTGTTTTTAATAGCAGATTTGGCATCTATGAAAGATATAAAATTTCCATAATAATAACGGTATAAACTTCCTTTTTGAATTCGTGTAACGGGAGATAAACCTTTGAAATTATAAGGTGCTGTTTCTATTTTTTTTGTGCTAGCAGAAATTTGAATCCTATAAATCACAGCGGAAACCGATTCATCAGTAGCATCTTGCTCTGCCGCATCATCCATAACAAGACCAGAAAACAAGGTGCCATCTAACGAGGACTTGTATTCCATAATAGCTTTTGCAATTGCACGACTCATTTCGTTTTGTCCACGTGTGGAATTCAAATAAGCTCCTTCTTTAGTATTGGTCAAAAAGCCTGTCTCTATCAAAACACTTGGCATATACGTATTTCGTAGCACAAGAAAGCCTGCCTGTTTTACCGTGCGGTTTTTACGTTTTAAATTTTTAACAAAACTCTGTTGAATATGATTTGCTGCCTCAATACTTTGGTTGAGGTAATCTTCTTGCATAAGCACCAAACTAATTACCGATTCTGGATTATTTGGGTCAAAACCGTCGTACTCTTGCTCATAATTATCCTCTAAAAAAATTACAGCATTTTCTTTTTGAGCAATGCGGAAATTATCCTGATTACGATGCAATCCCAAAACGAAAGTTCCAGCGCCGTAAGCATCTGAATTATGTGCATCACAGTGAATGGAAACAAATAGATCTGCCTTAGCTTTGTTGGCAATATTCGCCCTACCATTTAATGTGATATATTTATCTGTTGTTCGAGTATATACCACTTTAATGCCCTTTTCTATTTTTAGAATTTCACCTGTTTTTAGAGCAATACTTAGTGCAATCTTTTTTTCATAATAGCTATTTCCTCTGTTTCCAGGATCTTTTCCACCATGACCTGCATCAATCACAACTGTGAATGGCTTGTTGTTTTGGGCATGCAATTTGCTTGGAGATACCAAAGCTATAGACATAAAAAACGATACATACACTATGAGGCGCATACTGGATAAAATATGTGTATTTTTGAACCCAATCAAGTTGAAGTCCTTGTCAAAAATAAGACAATATTCTGGCATCCCTCTTTTTGCGCCACTAGTTAGCATAATTTTAACTATCGCAAGCCATGTCAGCGCACAAGAAATTTTGCCTATTACAGACTCTATACCAGCTGTAACACAAGACTCTATTCAAGAAAAGGAACCTGTCCTTTTAGACAAAATTAAACGTCATGCCAAAGGTTATATGGTTATAGACAAAAAGGAGAACAAGTTGTATATGTATGACGGCGCTGAACTTTATTATCAGGATGTTGAGCTCAAATCGGGTATAATTGTGTTGGACTACAAAGCCAACGAAGTTACTGCAGGTCGGATTAAAGACTCTTTAGGTATTTTAACACAGCCCCCTTCTTTTAAACAAGGTAGTGACGAAGTTTTTCCAGATTCTATTCGATTTAATTTTAAAACCAAAAAAGCCATCATTTGGAATTCGCGTAGTGAACAACAAGGGATGAATGTAAAAGCAACTGCTACGAAAAAACAAAACGATTCCGTGTATTATTTACGAAATGCAAAGCTGACCACTGCCGAAAATGTTGATGACCCTGAATATTATATTCGAGTTCGAACGGCAAAGTTTGTACCGCAACGCAAAATGATTGCAGGTCTTAGCAATATGTACATTGCAGACGTTCCCACCCCGTTATTTTTGCCATTTGCCTATTTTCCGATGACACAAAAACGTGCCACAGGTTTTTTGTTTCCTACCATTGGCGAAAACTTTAATCGTGGTTATTTTTTACAAAATGGAGGCTATTATTTTGTCCTTTCAGACAATTTGGATGTAGCCGTTATGGGCGATTATTACACTAATGGCAGCTATGGTATTCGAGTTGAAAACAACTACTACAAACGATATAAATACAGAGGAAGCTTTGCTTTTAGATATGAAAGTTTAATTAACGGGGAACGTGGACTACCAAGCTACAGTAAGAACACCATTTTTAATTTGCGCTGGTCGCATAGTAAAGACAGTAAATCAAATCCGAATAGTCGATTTTCAGCTTCTGTAAATCTAGGAACAAGTTCTTATTTTAGAGAGTCGTTGAATCAAATTAACACCAACAATTTTTTAAACAACACTCTGAATTCATCTGTTTCCTACAGCAAAACATTTCCCAATTATCCATCCGTAAATCTATCCGTTTCCGCTACGCATAGTCAAAATACTCAAAGTAAAACTGTCAACATGACTTTGCCATCGCTTACAGCAAACATGGAGCGTATTTTTCCTTTTGCCAAACGGAACGGAATTAAAAAAGGGATACTCCAAAACATCAATTTTCAATACACCATGCGTGGTGACAATCGCATCAATAGCACAGATGACATCATTGCAGCAAAGGGACTTTTTTATGGCGCCAAATCAGGGATGAAGCACACCATACCAATTTCCACAAACTTTAAAATTGCCAAACATTTTAATTTTACAGTTGGTGGAAATTACGAGGACGTTTGGACGAATCAAACCATAAAGAAAAATGATTACGACCCAATATTAGATGCTATTCCTGAGCAAGATACCATTAGAGGTTTTGACCGATTTTCGCAATATAATTTTAGTGCTGGTGTAAATACAACACTTTACGGGGTATTTAATTTTAAAAAGGATAAAAAGATTCAAAGTATCCGTCACGTTATCAATGCAAATGCAAGCTACAGCAATAGCCCAAGTTTTGAGCAGTATTATGATGAATATGTGATTGATGCAGATGGAAATACCAGAGAATATACGCGTTTTGATGGAGGCTTGTACGGTAGACCTGGAAATCGAAAATCTAGCTCAATTGGCTTTACGTTGCGCAACACTTTAGAAGCAAAAGTGAAAGACAAAGACTCTACCAAAACAGAGCTTAAAAAAGTTAAACTATTAAATAATTTAAATTTTTCTACAAATTATAATATCACGGCTGACTCGCTGCGTTGGAGTCCAGTAAGAATGACAACGGTAATTCCGCTTTTAGACAACCAAATTAATGTGAATTTGGGAGCCACTTTTGACCCATATGCTCTTGATGACAATGGAAATCGTATCAATACCTTTAGTGCAGCTGCTGGAGGACCTGTATTTCGAATGACAAGTGCAAACATTAACTAGGGGTATAACGAACAACCAAAAAT
>JAFMFL010000051.1 GCA_017856205.1 Flavobacteriaceae bacterium | reverse complement strand
TGAACATTCATTTTCACAAAATTTCTTTCTGATATGAAAATTGCCATTGTATGTTATCCCACTTATGGCGGTAGTGGTGTAGTAGCTACCGAACTTGGCATTTCATTAGCTGATAGGGGTCACGAAGTGCATTTTGTGAGTTACAAGCAGCCCGTTCGTTTGCAATCGCTCACAGGAAACCTTCACTTTCACGAAGTGCATGTTCCCAGATACCCGTTGTTTCATTTCCAACCCTATGAGTTGGCATTGTCAAGTATGCTCGTGGAAATGGTAAAACTGCACCAAATCGAAATGCTACATGTGCATTATGCCATTCCACATGCCTATGCTGCTTATATGGCAAAGCAAATGCTTAAAGAAGCTGGAATTGATATTCCTGTGGTTACCACACTTCACGGCTCCGATATTACGCTTGTAGGAAACCATCCGTTTTACAAACCTGCGGTAACGTTTAGTATCAATAATTCTGACATAGTAACAGCAGTTTCAAACGATTTACGCAGCGATACTTTTAGTTTTTTTGAGGTGCACAACGAAATTCATGTGGTACCAAATTTTATCAATGTGGCACGTTACGACAAAATTCGCATAAACTGCAAGCGTTCAACAGTAGCAAAACCCGATGAGGTAATCATTTCACATGTAAGCAATTTTAGACCTGTAAAGCGTGTGATGGATGTGGTGGAAACTTTTGCTCGGATACGCGCTAAAATGCCTGCCAAACTCATGATGGTAGGCGATGGTCCAGACCGTATGACGGCAGAAACACGCTGTCATGAATTGGGCATTTGGAACGATGTTGTTTTTTACGGTAAGACCAATGAAGTCAGTAAAATTTTGTGTTTTTCAGATGTGATGCTCCTGCCTTCCCAGACAGAAAGTTTTGGTTTGGCAGCTTTGGAAGCCATGGTGGCAGCTACCCCCGTTATTTCATCCAATACGGGTGGGTTACCAGAAGTAAATATTCACGGAAAAACGGGCTATTTGACCAATGTGGGTGACGTGGAAGCTATGGCTAATCATGCCATTGCACTTCTCTCGGACAAGGAAATGTTGGTTAAGTTTAAACAACAAGCCTATGCACATGCGTGTCAATTTGATGTGGAAAAAATAGTGCCCCAATACGAGGCGTTATATCAAAAGGCGTTGGGCTAGTTACATTCGAAATACACCAAACGCATCGCTGCCCTCAAAAGACGCATTGTTTATGGTGGCTAAACATAAACTTAGGTGTTTGCGTGTATGGCGTGGGTCAATAACACCATCGTCCCAAAGTTCAGAAGTAGCGTGCCACACACTGGCTTTTTGCTGTGCATCTTGGAACATCGCATCTTTTTCTTTCTTTAATTGCTTTTCGTCCACCGCTTTGTTCAGCGAGGCTGCCGATTGACGTTTTACAATTTCCATCACACCAGCAAGTTGCTCAGCTCCCATAACTCCCGATTGCACGTTAGGGTAGGAGAACAAAAATCGTGGTTGGAACGACCGACCGCACATGGCGTAATTTCCTGCACCGTATGAATTTCCAATCAATAAACTGATATGCGGAACCGTACTCCCCGAAACGGCATGAATAAGTTGCGCACCGCTGTTAATCATGCCCTTTTGCTCGTATTGCTTACCCACCATAAATCCTGTGGTATTGTGCATAAACAGTAAGGGCGTATTTGATTTGTTTGCCAGTTGAATAAACTGGGTTGCTTTTTGAGCAGCTTCTGCAAAAATCACCCCATTATTAGCGATAATTCCCACAGAATAGCCGTCAATTTTTGCCCAACAGCACACCATAGTAATGCCGTAATTGGTTTTAAATTCGGTAAACTCGGAATTGTCCACAATGCGAACAATAACTTCTCTGATATCAATGGCGCGTTTGAGGTTTGCCGGCACAATACCCAAAAGTTCATCTGCGCTATAGCGTGGGGGTACAATAGGAGTTGTTGGAGTTGCGTGCGGTTGTGCGGGCTTTAGCGTTTTAACCACATCACGGGCAATACTTATGGCATCTTGCTCATCTTCTGCCAAAAAATCGGCTACTCCCGAAATGCGACTGTGCATCATCGCACCGCCGAGTTCTTCATCGTTGGCGATTTCGTTGGTTGCCATTTTTACCAGCGGAGGACCTGCTAAAAATACTTTTGCCGCATCTTTTTGCATAATGGTATAATCCGACATGCCCGGAACATAGGCACCGCCTGCCGTAGCGTTACCAAATACGATCGAAATGGTGGGAATCCCCAATTTAGAACGCCGTGACATTTCCCGAAACGAGGCACCGTAATTGTTAAACACACGGTCTTGGTCGGGGAGGTTGGCGCCACCACTTTCTACCAAATTTATGGTAGGTAATTTGTTTTCGAGGGCAATTTCGCCCAATCGCAATACTTTTAGGCTTGTGGCATAATCTACTGCTCCGCCTTTACGAGTGCCCAAATTGGCGTTGATAAGGCATAAACGTTTATTCACATAACCAATTCCTGCTACGGTAGTTCCGCCAGGACCAAAACCACCTTGATGCGTAAGTCCTGCTAATGGCATAAGCTCCAAAAAAGGACTGTCTTTATCTAATAGTAATGAAATGCGCTCACGCGCCAAAAACTTACCTCGCTTACGGGCTCGGGCAATAGAGGCATCAGAACCCTGATTTTGGCTTTTTGCCAAATGCGCCGCTAGCTCTTGTACCAATTTTTCCATTTCGACATAGTTCTCTTTGTAACTTGCCTTTTTGGTGTTTACAGACGATTTAAATGGTTTCATGTGCTGTATTTGACGTTGTAAAAGTACGAACTAGCTTTAATATCTGCCTTTGCAGTTATTTTATAAATTTGTTCTAACATATAAACAGCCTATTTATGAATGCAAATCAAACCATTTCGGAACTTATAGAAACACTTGAACAGCGTATTGCAAAGGGGGAGTATAAGGACTCCGTGCATAAAATTACGCTTATGACAACCCTCGAAACCGTTCAGCGGATTTTAAACGGTAAATAACTCAAAATCAATATCTTTGGTTAGTGGAAAATCTGATATTATACTTCGAAACCATTCCTTCGTTGCATCGGAGTATAATTTTGGTAGGCGGCATTTCATTTTTTTGGTTGCTTGAGGGCTTATTGCCCTTACGGAAGTTAAGCTATAAAAAATGGCAACATGCCTTGTCCAATTTCTTTTTTACGCTAACCTCGATTGTTGTAAATTTTTCATTGGCGTTTTTACTGCTTTTCACCGCCGATTGGGTACACGCCAACCAATTTGGACTGCTACACCTAATCGAAATGCCGTTTTGGCTCTTTGTGGTGTTGGGGGTTATGCTCTTAGATTTTATTGGAGCCTATTTGGCACATTGGACAGAGCATCAAATTAAACCGCTGTGGATGGTGCATTTGGTACATCACTCCGATCATCATGTGGATACCACCACCGCAAACCGCCACCACCCGTTAGAGAGTGTGGTGCGCTTTATGTTTACGTTGCTTGGGGTTTTTGTGTTGGGCACACCCATTGGTATTGTGATGTTGTACCAATCGCTTTCTGTTGTGCTTAGCCAGTTTAACCACGCCAATATTACACTGCCAAAAACACTAGATGTTGTGCTAAGCTATATTATTGTTACCCCGCATATGCACAAAGTGCATCACCATTATGTGTTGCCCTATACCGATAGCAATTACGGCAATATTTTTGCAATTTGGGATAGGATTTTGGGCACGTACAAAAACTTATCAGCGAATAAAATTGTGTATGGCGTAGATGTATTTCCCAACGAAGACGAAAACAGTAGGGTAGGTAGCTTACTCAAACAACCGTTTCAGCCCTATCAAAAACCCACAACGCTGCCTAAATAACGTTTTTTACTTTTAAGATTAAACGCATATGCGTTAAGGGAAAACCCTTAAAATCGCAACAGCACACTTTGTAACCGCAACGGGTTAATGGGGTATTTTCTAGCCTTAAATGCACTACCAGATTGCGCAATGAACCCTCTATAAGCATGCATAATGGCATGGGCATGGTCAAATTTACCCTGCACCATAAAATAAAGAATAAGCGTGGTGTCAAACGCAGCACGAGCAACATACAACCATAGCAGTGGGAGCAAGGCTAGGTTTTTGGTATAGGTTAGTAAGGAGTTGCGGATATTAAAATACAGTTTTCGTGGGTTTTCTGCAGCTAAAGAAGCAGCCCCAAAATGCAACACTTCACTGTTGCCTACCGCCCAAACTTGATGTCCAGCCCCTTGGGCGCGTAAGCACAAATCAATCTCTTCAAAATGCATAAAAAAAGAAGCATCAAAGCCACCCAGCGCAGTAAAAACAGCTTTTCGCACAAAAAAGCAAGCCCCACTTGCCCAACTTACTCGCACCGTGTCGTTGTATTGCCCATTGTCCCTTTCGCAGGTTTTGCCCACTCTGCCACGGCAATAGGGCAGCCCCATAAGGTCCAAATAGCCGCCAGCGGCACCGGCGTATTCAAAATAATCAGGGTTGTTTAGGTCTTTTATTTTGGGTTGTGCTATAGCCACTTCTGGTTGTTCGTCAAATAGCGCCACCATTGGCTCGATCCATTGGGGTGTTACTTGAACGTCGGAGTTTAGCAAACAAATAAGGTCTTCATCTATTTGAGCAATTCCACGATTATAGCCCTCTGCATAACCAAAATTCTGATCTAGGGCAATGTAGCTAACAGATGGAAAATCTGCTGCTAAAACCGCTTTAGAAGTGTCCGTAGAGCCATTATCAATAACATAAATGCTTGCAGTACCCGAATGCGCCAAAACAGATGGTAAAAAGCGCTTGAGTAAATCCGCACCGTTATAATTCAATATGGCAATGGCAAGGCTCATAGTTGTAATTGTTTAAGCGGAAATTCAGGGAGAAAATGATACGACTTAGTGTCGTTATCTATTTGACAATAAATATGTTGTAATCCATTGGTAAGCATCAAAAAAGTAGCATTTAGTGCTAATTGGTACCGTGCAATTTGGTCAAAGGTCTCTTGTGTAATTTGTACTGTTGGCGCTTTACATTCCACCAATAATGCAATAGAAGCATTTTTGCCTGCAACCACTACATCAAAACGTTTTTGTTGTCCCATAACGTCAAATTGTTTTTCTACACTTAGGCGTGTTTTGCTAATCCCTTTTTGTAGCAAATCTTGCACCACATGTTGGCGCACCCATTCTTCGGGTGTAAGCACCACAAACTTTTTTCGGATGGGGTCAAAAATAGTGCGTTTGTTTTCGTTATTTTTGGTTTTAAAGCTAAAAAGTGGAAATGCCAATTGTTGCATACCCACAAAAGTGCTAAATTATTTTTCATTGGACGCATACGCATCGGTAAAGAGTGCCATTTCACAGCGAAATTTCTCCCCCATTTATTTTTTAATGGGTGATGAGCCCTTTTTTATCGATGATATCAGCAGGTTGATTATTGACACCGTACTCCCCGAAGAACAACGCGATTTTAATCAAACCATACTCTATGGAAAAGATACGTCGGTAGATGAAATTGTGTCGGTTTGTAAGCGATTTCCCATGATGGCAGACTATCAGTTGGTGGTGGTACGCGAAGCGCACGACCTTAGTCGTTCCATTGAGCAACTAACTGCCTATACAGAGCAGCCACAACCCACAACAATATTGGTGATCTGCTTTAAAAACAAAAAGCTAGACAAGCGAAAAAAGCTGTCGAAAGCCATTCAAAAAAATGGCATCATAGTAGAAACAAAAAAGCTATACGATAACAAATTGCCTTCTTGGATAGAACAACGTGTTCGTGCCATGAAGCGAAATATTGACTATAAAGCGGCGGCGGTATTAGCAGAAAGCGTGGGTGCCGATTTGGGCGCACTTAGCAATCAGTTGGAAAAACTATGCCTGATTGTTTCCGAAGGCGACACCATTTCCACAGATCATATTGAGCAGCATGTGGGTATCAGTAAGGAGTATAATAATTTCGAATTGCGTAAGGCGTTGGGGTCGGGTAATTTAGCACAGGCGTTTAAAATTGCACATTACTTTGGACGTCACCCAAAACAACATCCGCTTTTGGGAACCATCAACAGTTTGTACAAATTTTTTATGCAATTGCTCACGTATCATGGGTTGCCTTCAAAAAATCCAGATGCGGCAGCAAAAGCACTTGGTGTTCATCCGTTTTTTATAAAAGAAATTGAGCAGGCTGCACGGCGTTATCCGTTAAAATCTATCGTTCCTATTTTACGAACGATTAAAACTTCGGACTTGGCAGCAAAAGGAGTTGATGCTGTTCCTATATCAGAAGGCGAAGCACTACGGCAGTTGATTGCTAAATTGACGTAGTAGTTCTCGATACAATCCGCCTTAGGCGAATCACTCGAACTGACAAGGTTCTCGATACAATTTTCTTTCGAAAATCACTCGAACTGACAACTATTAACAAATAACTATTAACGAACTAAAGTTCTGGAAACTGATTTGGTTTTGCTTCGTGCATCATCGCATATACTTTTTCTACAATATCTTCAAGAGAGGGTTTTGAAAAATAATCTCCATCAGTACCATAGGCAGGGCGGTGCGCTTTTGCAGTAAGTAGGGTTGGTTGGCTATCCAAATGCTGGTAAATGTTTTGCTTTTCCAACAATTGGCTTAGAATGTAGGCACTTCCGCCGCCAGGAACATCCTCGTCAACAATAAGCAAACGGTTGGTTTTTTGGACACTAGCGCCAATAACGCTCGTGGTGTCAAATGGGATAAGCGATTGTACATCAATCACTTCCGCCTGAATGTCCATTTCAGCTAATTTTTCTGCTGCTGCTTGCACCAATCGTAATGTAGAGCCATAAGAAACTACCGTTATGTCTGTGCCAGTAGTAAGTTGTTCAGCAATGCCGATAGGCACCGTGAAATCACCTAAATTTTCGGGCTGCTTTTCTTTAAGGCGATAGCCGTTAAGCGGTTCAATGACCAGTGCAGGATCATGACCCCGTAGAAGCGTATTGTACATTCCAGCTGCTTGGGTTAGGTTTCGAGGCACCAAAATATACATCCCTCTCAGTAAAGAGACCAAACCACCCATAGGCGACCCTGAATGCCAAATGCCTTCCAATCGGTGTCCACGCGTTCTGATAATAAGTGGTGCACTTTGTTTTCCTCTGGTGCGATAATGTAATGATGCTAAATCATCTGACATGATTTGTAGGGCATATAAGACGTAATCTAAGTACTGAATTTCGGCTATCGGGCGTAAGCCTCTAAACGCCATCCCAATTCCTTCTCCGATAATTGTTGCCTCACGAATACCACGATCGGCGACACGGTCCTTACCGTAAATGTCTTGAAGTCCTTCTAATCCTTGATTTACATCGCCAATTTTGCCGCTATCTTCTCCAAAAACAAGCATTTTTGGGTGTTTTTTAAGCAGTGCGTTAAAGTTGTCTCGTAACACCACACGCCCATCTACTAGAGCGGAATCATCAGCGTATTTTGCAGGAGTGGCAGATACATTTAACGAGGAGTTTTTGTATTCATTATAAAGGGTATCGCTGTATAGTTTTTGGGTTTCCTGTTGTTTCGTTTTCCACCACTGCGCTAGTGCATTTCTGCTCTGAGTGTTTTTCCCACTAGAAAGTAATAAGGCTTCTCGAACAAGGGTGTAGGTTGTTTTTCTATAAACAACATTTTTTTTCGCTAGCGAAGATGCTAACGACGATATTCCCTTTATTTCGGGCAGTTCTTGTGCCATTTTTTGGACCAAAATTTGTGCTTCATGTTGCTCTTCTTTTATGGGCACCAAATAAGCTTCCCACGCCGTTTTTTTAGCCTCAAGGGCTTTTGCTTTAGCTTTTTCTTCAAGGGCTGAAATCTCTGTCTCAGTAGCAATATTTTGCGCAATAATCCATTTTCTAAATGTTGTATTGCAATCAAATTTCTTTTCCCACTCCAAACGCTCATCTGACTTATATCTTTCGTGTGAACCAGAAGTAGAGTGACCCAGAGGCTGCGTAAGCTCTGTGACGTGGACTAACACAGGTACATGGGAAGTTCGTGCCAAATCACTTGCACGAGTATAGGCATCTACTAAGGCAGCATAATTCCATCCCACAACTTCAATGATTTCAATGCCTTTAGCATTGTTATCAAGTTGCATACCCGCCATGGCTTTTGAGATGCTTTCTTTTACGGTTTGATGTGAATTATCAACAGAAATACCGTAACCATCATCCCA
>JAFMFL010000050.1 GCA_017856205.1 Flavobacteriaceae bacterium | reverse complement strand
ACCAAATGGCATTCAGAAAAGAATCTTAACCTGTTGTGTTCGGTGTATTTGGGAGATATTTCACACCACAATAAGGACGTTTTTGAAATAAACAAACGGGTTTGTTTGGCAATTTTAGACACACTGACAGCACAACACATTCCAACACTCCAAATCAAATGGCCAAACGACATTTTGTCAGCGAGCAAAAAAATTGGCGGTGTTTTGGTTGAGCCCATTTTACGCGGAAAAGAGTTAACAGGTGTTGTTATAGGTTGTGGAATAAATGTAAATCAGCTAGAATTTCCCAATTTACCGTGTGCATCATCCCTAAAAAAAAGAACAGGTAAAACCTATGATATTGAGTCGATGTTTGAAGAGTTAGTAAAAAACATTGAGCGCACCGTTCGTGCAAGTACCACAGATAAGGTACGCTATTTGGATGCGCTTTATGGGTTGAATGAATTATGCAACTTTGAAAGAACGGATGGAACATCGTTTTCGGCGACCATTGAAGGAGTAGCCGAAGATGGAAAATTAATCGTTAAACACGAGGATGGTACAACCGAATTATTTGAAGAAAAAAAACTGATTTTTACAGCTTTTGCACATTGCTAATAAGCGCTTCTAAAAATTGGGTCAAAGGTTTTTTGACCATCATTTGCATCATGGGATTAACATCACCTTCAAACACCAATTGAACCTGAGTTTGTTCTTCTACAGTTCTTAAATTTACATGAAGCTCAAAGGGTACATTTCCACCATCGGCTGCCAATACAATTTGACTATGCGGTGTTTGTCTTTCCATTTTAAGCGGAATTACTGGCATACTGCCAAGTTTAAAGCTAAAATGGGACTCATCAGAAATTCTAAAGCTTGCCTCTTCGGGCATAAGTCGTTCGTATGTACTTGCTTTAGTGAGCTTTTCAAAAACGTCTTTCATTGGACTTGCTACCAATGCCGTACTACTTTCTATTGTCATCATTTTATGATTTTGGCGCCCAAAGCTCTGGTGCTTTGCGCCATTTTTTTAAAACTTCTTCCTGCTCTGGCGCAATATAGTTTGTTGCAATTGCGGTGTCAATAAGCGCATTGTACCCCGACAAGGTTGTTAACTCAATATTTGCCTCTTGCATGTTTTGTGCAGCCACATCAAATTCATAGCTAAATAAAGAAACCATACCCAATACATTGATGTTTTCCTTTCGTAATGCCTCAACGGCTTGAAGGCTGCTTTTACCAGTACTGATTAAATCTTCCACTACAACTGTTGGAGCTGTTGGGTCAAAATGCCCTTCAATTTGATTTTGTCTTCCGTGTTTTTTGGGGGCAGGACGTACATACATAAAAGGCAAGTCCAACGCATCCGCAACCAGCATTCCAATACCAATTGCTCCTGTGGCAACACCAGCAATGGCTTTCACTTCTGAGTAGCGGGTTTTGATTTTTTGTGCCATAGAGTTGCACAAAAATTTTCTAATCTTAGGATAAGAAAGCGTTATCCTGTTGTCGCAATAAATGGGCGATTGCCATCCGCTTGCCCATGTAAATGGGTTTTCAGGTTTAAGCTTTATTGCTTTAATTTGTAACAGGTATTCGGCTACTTGTTGAGCAGTGGAGGATTCCATAGACATATAACGCAAATGTATAAAGTTTTTGTCAATAAGAAGGAGATTATCCTTGCTGCAAATGCACCAACAAAGTCCAAAGCAAAAGTGCTTCCGCTTGAGAATACATCGCTAAAGAAAATCATTCGTATTCTTAGGACAACCAAAGCGCAAACACTTTATTTGGTTTATGAAGACCCTGAAAAATTGTTGCCATTGTTTAAGAAAAAGTTGCCTGTTGCCGTTGCTGCTGGCGGTGTGGTTCAAAACAACGAGGGGAAGTTGCTGTTTATTTATCGAAAAAAACGATGGGATTTACCAAAGGGAAAAGTAGAAAAAGGCGAAACCCTTCAAGAAGGTGCTAAGCGAGAGGTTAAAGAAGAAACAGGGGTAAGAAAACTTAAAGTAGGTGATTTAGTGGGTGTGACTTATCATGTTTTTAAACGTAATAATCGCTATCAATTAAAGGAATCACATTGGTTTTATATGACCACAAAATATGAGGGTGTTTTGTTGCCTCAAGTTAAAGAAGATATTACCAAAGCCGTTTGGAAAGGAAAGCAAAAATCAGTTAAAGCACTGGAAAAAACCTATCCCAATATTGCCCATTTGTTTGCAAAAGCAAATTTATTTAAAACTTTATTTGAGGAGGAATAAAGGTGCTATAATCACCATTGTTACGAAGAATTTCCCGCACAATACTGCTACTGATATAGGACGTTTCTGCCGAAGTCAGTAAGAAAACCGTTTCAATTTTGGACATATGTCTGTTGGTTCTAGCAATTGCCTTTTCAAACTCAAAATCACCATTATTACGAACGCCACGCAAAATAAAATCTGCTTCAATCGCTTTGCAAAAATCAATCGTTAGCCCTTCATAATTTGCCACACGAACACGCGATTCGTGCTCAAAACACGCTTCAATAAACGTCAAGCGTTGCGCTAATGAAAACATATATTTCTTTTCACTGTTTTTACCAATACCAATCACGATTTCATCAAAAATTTTGATACCACGCGTTACAATATCTAAGTGTCCAATGGTAAATGGGTCAAAAGAACCAGGAAAAAGCGCACGTTTCATGCTTCAAAGGTATTGTTTTTTAGACAGTTGTGTAGCAAGTCTGTGAACAAGTCGCCAAGTGCAATACCCACATGACGTGCCTGTTGCGGAAGTAAACTTTCTTCGGTGAGCCCAGGTATGCTATTCAACTCCAAAAAGTAAGGAATATCGCCTTGAAAAATAAAATCACTTCGGCTAAATCCTTTTGCGTTTAAAGCAGTAAATACTTTTTTTGCAGCTGTGTTTAGATTTTGCAGTTGTACTTCAGACAGGCGGGCAGGGGTGATTTCTTGCGAATTTCCTTCGTATTTTGCTTCGTAGTCAAAGAAATCGCCATTGGCGATAATTTCTGTTGGAGGCAATACCACAATTCTGTTTTGATATTCCACTACGCCAATCGAAACCTCCGTGCCTTCTAAATAGCTTTCTATTAACACTTGATCGTCTTCCAAAAGCGCTTTGTAAATAGCCGTTTCTATTTCAGAGGCTTTGTGAACTTTCATAACCCCATAACTACTCCCAGCTTTGTTCGCCTTTACAAAACAGGGCAATCCTATTTTTTCAATCAATTCGGCTATATCCCAATCATCCTCTTTGTGCAAAAGGTGGTGTTTAGCTATATGAATACCATGTGGGGCAAGAAACTCCAGCGTATCGTATTTATTATATGTTAGCCGTGCTACTTTGGCAGAGCAGCCTGTGTACGGAATATTGACGTTTTCAAGTATGCTTTGCAACTCACCATTTTCGCCGGGCACGCCATGAACCGCATTAAAAACGGCATCAAACGAATGGGTCTCTTTTTCAAAAATATAGGAGAACGTATTTTTATCGACAGGTACTTGCTGTCCGTTATGTTGTGCTATCCAACCTGATTTGGAGATTATAACTGCGGTAGCGTCAAATAAATTTTTGGGTAAGTGCTTTAACACTACGGCTCCACTTTTCAAGGAAATATGGTGTTCAGAAGTGGTTCCGCCCATAACAACAGCGATGCGTTTTTTCATAGTACAAATATCATTATTTTTGGGGTTCAATTGAATTCGTTATGCTTCACTTCTTTCGTTTTTTGTTTAGTCGCAGCTTTCTTTGGCAAATATTTTTCTTACTAGTTGCGTTTGCTGTGCTTCTTCTTGTTGTTTTTTATGGGTTGCATTGGCACACCCGCCAAGGTAATTTTATTGAAGTTCCTAACTTACAAGCTAAGTCTATTGCTGAGGTAGAAACACTTTTGGATGAAAAAAAATTGAATTTTGAAGTTATTGACTCGGCTAGATTTAATCCTGCCTATCAACCTTTTGCTGTAATTGAACAATCTCCACTTGCAGGGGAGCAAGTAAAAAAGAATCGAAAGATTTACCTAACGCTTAACCCTGCGAATTACAATGAGGTGCGCATTCCTAATGTCATCCAAATCACCCGCCGTTCTGCAGAATCTACCCTTCGTGCTGTGGGATTAGAAATTGGAGAAATTTCCTACAGGGACAATATTGGAAAAGATATGGTCTTGCAACTTCGTTATGACAATGCGCCCATTGCTCCAGGGGAAAAGTTACCCAAAACCTCTCGTGTAGATTTGGTTTTAGGTAACGGGATTAGACCACAATAATTGTAATGGAACAAGAAAACGAATTTGATGCTCTTCATGAGCACTTTGCTTTTACCGCCGACGCGAGACAAGAACCACTTCGTGTAGATAAGTTTTTAATGAATCGCATTGAAAATGCAACCCGTAATAAAATTCAGCAAGCGGCTGTTGCAGGGTCAATAATAGTTAATGACCAACCCGTAAAATCGAATTACCGCGTAAAAGGTGGTGATGTGGTGCGTGTCCTTTTAACGCATCCCCCACACGAAAATTTGCTAGTTCCCGAAGAGATGCCACTTGATATTGTGTATGAAGACAATGCCCTTTTAGTGGTCAACAAGCCTGCTGGACTTGTGGTGCATCCAGGACATGGAAATTATTCAGGAACACTTATCAATGGATTACTGCATCACTTTGGACAACTTCCCAAAAACAGCAACGATCGCCCTGGACTTGTACACCGTATAGATAAAGACACCTCAGGGTTATTGGTGGTTGCCAAAACCGAAAATGCTATGGCGCATTTGGCGCAACAGTTTCACGATAAATCTTCTGAACGTCAATACTTGGCATTGGTGTGGGGCGATGTAGCCGATGCTAAAGGAATAGTTGACGGTCATTTGGGTCGCGACCCAAAAAACAGGTTGCTAATGACTGTTTTTCCAGATGCAGATCAAGGCAAACATGCCGTTACGCATTATGAAGTGGTAGAGCGATTTGGCTATGTGACATTGGTGCGCTGTGTGCTGGAAACAGGGCGCACGCATCAAATTCGGGCACACATGAAGCATATTGGGCACACATTGTTCAATGATGCGCGGTATGGAGGCGATAAAATCCTAAAAGGCACTACGTTTACAAAATACAAGCAGTTTGTAGATAATTGCTTGAAGCAAATGCCCAGGCAGGCGTTACATGCCCAAACATTAGGGTTTGTGCATCCAGAAAGCGGTAAGAAAATGGCTTTTAGCTGCCCACTTCCTGAAGATTTTGAGGGAGTGCTTACCAAATGGCGCAACTATGCACAGCACCAACGTTTGGGAAATTCCCGATAGTACTATTGGGTAGTTTTATAGTTATATATTGCCCAAGCCCACAAGAATTGTATTTTTATCTAAAATTTTAGAAAATGAAAATTCTGGTTTCACCTGCTAAATCGCTAGATTATAAAAGTGTACTTCCAACAGATGTGCACAGCCAGCCAGCCTTTCTTAACGAGGCAGTTCAAATCAATGCTTCTCTAAAAACGAAATCACCTGCCGAGCTGCAAAACCTTATGCATATTTCTGAGAAATTGGCAGCCTTAAACTGGGAACGAAATCAACATTTCACAACACCCTTTTCTCCCAAAAATGCACGCCCTGCTGTGTTTGCATTTAACGGAGATGTATATTCGGGGTTGAATGCGTATTCACTAAGTGAAAACGCACTGGTAGTTGCACAAGAAAATCTACGTATTTTGTCTGGGCTTTACGGTATTTTAAAGCCGTTGGATTTGATGCAGCCCTATCGATTAGAAATGGGCACTTCTTTTGGTGTTGAAGGGCAAAATTCGCTTTATGCATTTTGGAAAGAAAAGTTAACGACACATCTAAATGAGGAATTAGCGCCCGCCGAACTAGTAGTAAATTTAGCAAGTAAGGAGTACGCTTCTGCCATTGATTTTAAGGGGTTAGAAACCCCTGTTATTCACCCTGTTTTTAAAGATTTTAAAAATGGAAAGCTAAAAATCATTTCGTTTTTTGCCAAAAAAGCACGTGGACTTATGGCACGCCATTTAATAGATACAAACGCCAATACCATTGATGATGTTTTGGCCTTTACTGCCGATGGTTATGGCTTTAGCGCGGCAGCAACTGCTGATGCTAATCAGCCTGTTTTTGTGCGCTAGATTTTGGTTTGTTTTTGGACCTTGGTCTTCTAACTCCAAACGATTTGTTTACAATTTTTCCGCGGCGTGTTATATTATCTACTTTTCCAGAGTGATTTGGTTTAACCCCAAATCCGTATTGGCTTGATAAAATTAAATTAGGGAGTCTTTAGTACTGCGTATGAAGATTTATAAACGTAATGACTCCAAAGCATAAAAAAGTAATAGTGCAATATAGTTAGGGTATTTGATTAGCGTATTTGAGCTATGAAATCAGACACACTTTCAGCACCATTAGCCTCTAGGTGTTTGATAAATGCAGATCCAATAATGGCACCTTTGCTATGCGCTATTGCTGCTTGATATGTTTCGGCATTACTAATACCAAACCCTACCAAAAGTTTAGCGTTGAGGTTCATCGTACCAATGCGCTTAAAATATTCGGTTTGTACATCGCCAAAACTGTTTTGTGCTCCTGTGGTGGCGGCACTGCTTACCATGTATATAAAGCCTTCAGAGATCTTATCAATATAGCGAATACGCCCATCGGGGGTTTGCGGGGTAATCAAAAACATATTGAGTAGCCCATATTGCTGAAACAATTTTTGGTAGTTTTCGTGATACACATCAACGGGGAGGTCTGGTATGATTATTCCATCAATACCAACCTCTTGGCATTTTTGGCAGAATCGTTCCACGCCATATTGCATCATCGGGTTAAAATATCCCATAACGATAAGTGGTACGCTTACGTTTTTGCGCACATCTTTGAGCTGTTCAAAGAGTTTATCAGTGGTCATGCCGTTGCGCAGGGCTTGAGTTGAACTTTCTTGTATGGTGGGACCATCTGCCAATGGATCTGAAAAAGGCAACCCTAATTCAATCATGTCCACACCACTTTTCTCTAACTGCTTCAAAATGGGAACCGTATCGTTGAGGTTTGGAAATCCAGCGGTAAAATAAATAGATAAAAGCTTTTCTTCTTTAGCTAACGTTTTTGAAATTCTGTTCATTATAGTTTAAAATAATCGATATAGGTGTCGAGGTCTTTATCGCCACGCCCCGAACAATTAAATAGCAACACATCGTTGGGTTCAAATTTACGCTCATCTAGCAGTGCAAAAGCATGTGCAGTTTCAATTGCAGGAATAATCCCTTCAAGCTGTGAAAGCGAAAGCCCCCAGTCCATAGCTTCTTGGTCTGGAATAGAAACAAACTCGGCACGTTGACTGCGGTATAAATGCGCATGCATAGGGCCAACACCGGGATAGTCTAAGCCTGCTGAAATGGAGTAAGGCTCTGTGATTTGCCCATCGGGAGTTTGCATCAATAACGTTTTGCTTCCGTGAATAATCCCTTCTTTACCCAAAGCGGAGGTTGCCGCACTTTCACCCGAATCAATACCCTTTCCAGCAGCTTCTACAGCGATGATGTTTACACGTGGGTCGTCTAAATAATGATAGTAAATTCCTGCAGCGTTACTTCCGCCACCTACACATGCAATCACGTGGTCGGGATACTCACGTCCTTCGGCTTCTAAAAGTTGCGTTTTGCATTCTTCGCTGATAACCGATTGAAAACGCGCCACCATATCGGGGTAGGGATGTGGTCCTACTACCGAACCAATAATGTAATGTGTATCCACAGGATTGTTAATCCAATCTCGGATGGCTTCATTGGTTGCATCTTTTAGGGTTTTACTGCCCGATTGTGCTGAGCGTACCTCAGCACCTAACATTTTCATGCGCGCTACGTTTGGCGCTTGACGTTTAATGTCCAATTCCCCCATATAGACAACGCACTGAATACCCATAAGCGCACAAACGGTAGCCGTGGCTACACCGTGTTGTCCGGCACCAGTTTCTGCAATAATGCGGTTTTTGCCCAAGCGTTTTGCTAACAAAATCTGCCCGATGGTATTGTTGATTTTATGCGCTCCGGTATGACATAAATCTTCACGTTTTAGGTAGATTTTGGTGTTATACTTTTCAGATAAGCGAGACGCAAAATACAATGGTGTAGGACGACCCACATAATCTTTTAGCAATTGATCAAACTCTGCTTTAAAATCGTCCTGTGTGGTGATTTCCAAATAGCTTTGTCGTAGCTCTTCTACGTTTGGA
>JAFMFL010000049.1 GCA_017856205.1 Flavobacteriaceae bacterium | reverse complement strand
AATTTGCGCGAACCTGCCTCGGCAGCACAACAAGCCGATGTGGTGATCGTTACCAAATGTCCCGCATCCTTACCAGATAAAATCAAAAAAACATACGCCTCCAAACTTGGTGTGTTGCGCACGCAACAGTTGTTTTTTACCACATTGGAATATGACAAAAACGTCCGTGGCGTGGCTGAATTAGATTTAGACGAATTTATTAAAACCCCTTTTGTGCTCCTTACGGGCATTGCCAATCCAAGTACATTATGTGCTTTTTTGGATGATAAAAACGCAACCTATACGCATCAGTCGTTTCCAGACCACCATAGCTTTACAACGGCAGAGATAGCAGCGTTGCGCAACCTAAACCAGCCGATATTAACTACCGAAAAAGATGCCGCGCGCCTTGCGCCCCATAAGCTAGCACACGTATATACCTTGGGTGTTGGTGTACGGTTTTTGGAAGGTGAGGATAAATTCCTTAATACAGTTGCAAAAGCAATAGCAATGTAGCTATTCAATATGCTTATGCGCTTTATACGAAGATCGCACCAACGCACCGCTTTCTACATGTCGAAAGCCCATTTCCTTACCCAAAACTTCATATTTTTTAAACTGTTCTGGCGTAATAAATTCTGCTACGGGTAAGTGCTTTTTAGAAGGCTGCAAATACTGTCCAAGCGTGATGATATCCACATTGGCGTTACGTAAATCTTCCATAGATTCAATAATTTCTTCCTCTGTTTCACCCAAACCAAGCATCAAACCAGATTTGGTACGGTGAACGCCTTCTTGCTTTAGGTAGCGCAATACCTCCAAGCTTCGGTCGTATTTGGCTTGAATACGCACCTCGCGAGTAAGTCTGCGCACCGTTTCCATGTTGTGCGAAACCACCTCGGGCGCAACGGCTACAATACGGTCTAGCAAATGTTCTTGTCCTTGAAAATCAGGAATTAGCGTTTCCAATGTAGTGGTGGGGTTCATACGTCGGATAGCTTGTACGGTTTCCGTCCAAATAATAGTGCCTTGATCGGGCAAATCATCGCGGTCCACAGATGTAATTACCGCATGTTTGATGCCCATAATTTTAATGGAGCGCCCTACTTTTTCGGGCTCTGCCCAGTCCACCGTATCTGGACGTCCTGTCTGTACGCCACAAAATCCACACGAACGGGTACAGATGTTTCCTAAAATCATAAAAGTTGCTGTGCCTTCGCCCCAACACTCGCCCATATTTGGGCAGCTTCCCGAAGTGCAAATGGTGTGCAATTCGTATTTGTCAACCAACCCACGAAGTTCCGTGTATTTTTTGCCAGTAGGCAATTTTACCCGCAACCATTTGGGTTTGGGTGCTCGTACAGGAGCGGTAGTGGTAACAGTATCGGACATACAGCAATTTTAGAATACAAATTTACAAAACAAAAACGGCATCAAAAAAGCACGGTTAGGTAAGTAATGCTAAACCCGATAAGGAACAAAATTCCTAATAAACTAGCCACACGAAGCCACTTTTTTGGTCGATGTTTAACGGGCATGTGTTTTCCGGTAACCAAAGCCAAATTTGCAGCCGCATAGAAAGGCGCAGTCAAAAACGATAGTACTGTTGCAATTTGGACAAGAAGTCCCATTTCAGCCGCAAAAAACAGAAAAATAAGACAAGTACCAACCGTCAGAATGAGCATCCACGTAAGTTGATTGTTTGCATATTTCCCATTTAGTAGCGTTGTGGTGTGCGCCATCACACGAGGTGAAGCATCAAGGGTGGTTAAGGTGGTGCTTATCATGGTGGTCAGCGCAGCGATGGCAATAATCACAAACCAGCCACTTCCCATAACCGAAGTGTACAAACCAATTAATTGCCCAGCAAATGTTGCTCCGCTAGCAGAAAACGAAACGTCAGAGCCAAACATTACGGTTGCGCCCAAAACAACAAAGCATAGTCCCAATACAAGTGTTACCCCATACCCAATATTAAAATCAAAAAGGGATGACTTTAGTGTTGTTTTTGGGTTCATTTTTTTCTTTTCAAGCGTCCAAAGTGAATGCCAAATCGAAATATCCAACGGTCCCGGCATCCAACCCATAAAGGCAATTAAAAAAATCCATTCCGAAGAGGTTATTGGCAATACTTGAGTAAGTGTTAAATCGGGTTTTGTGCCAAAGGCAAATACCACAGCAATGAGCGTACTGATACTAAGTGCTAGCACAATGATTTTCATGCTTTTATCCAACCAACTATACTTCCCACGCCAAAGTACCGCAAAGCACAACAATGCCACCACCACCGATGTCCACGCTGTGGAATCAATGCCCAAAAGTCGCGCTGCGATTCCAGCAGTAACCGCCGTAACTGCCGCCTGAATGGTAAACATGGTACCTAAATTTAGGATGTAGTAGATCACCAAAACGCCTTTACTCATACGCCGATAACCTTCCAATAAGCTTTCCCCCGTAGCCAACGCATAACGAGGGCCAAATTGGAAGAAGGGATATTTTACCAGATTAACAAGAATAAGTGCCCAAATAAGCCCAAGCCCAAAATCAGCGCCTGCACGTGTAGATTGTACCAAATGCGAAACGCCAATGGCTGCTCCTGCAAACAAAAGCCCTGGACCCAATTTTTTGAAAACAGTTGTCAACTTATATGTTTTGTGTGGCTAAAATTTCAGCTAAAAGTTTTCTAGCGCGCATTAGTTTTACCTTAACGGTACTTTCGCTACTCTCAAGTTTTTTTGCCATTTGCTTGATGCTAAGCTCCTGTAAGTATTTGAGTTGAATAACTTCTCGGTAGTGCGGTTTTAGGGTTTTTATATTATTGAGCAAGGTTTCAAGGCGTTGTTTTCGAATAAGGTCATCTTCTGGGTGTGGTGCATTATCAGGTATGTTTTGCGCTACTTCTTGACCAGCTTCTGTACTTAGTGTAGAAATGGTGTTTTTTCTAATTTGATCAATGTGAAGGTTTTTGGCAATAGTGGTCAACCATGTTTTAAAACCGAATTCGGAGTTGTAGGTGGTAATTTTTTCAAAAGCTTTTCCAAAACAACGAATGGTAAGGTCTTCGGCTTCGTTATCGTTTTGGGTGCGTTGTAACATAAATCCAAACACATCATTCCAATACAACTCTAACAAATAGCGAAAGGCATGCTGGTCGCCTCGTTGAGCCAACGCAATTTTTTCGTCAAGTGTCGTAGTTTTTGCCACGGTTTAGTTGTGTTCGGGTTTTGGCAATTCGCAGTCTGTTTGTTGACTGGGAAGTTTTCCACAAAGACTACATGGTTCGCCTTCTTTGTTTAAAAATGGACTCTGACTGGCGCAAGTGCCTGCAAATTCCCCTCCTTTTTTTGCCCATATTTTAATGGCAATTCCCGCAAAAGCTAATGCTAAAAGTATGAGGGTGATAATAAAGAGTTCCATGTAATAAAAATAGCTAAAAATTAATTGATCAGATTTACTTCGGGTTCCAGCTCAATGTCAAATGTTGACAATACGGCATCCATAATCCGTTGTGCATGCTCCCAAAGCTCGGCACCTGTGGCAGCTCCGTAATTTACCAACACCAATGCTTGATTTTTATGCATTCCTACATTACCAAAAATTTTACCCTTAAATCCTGCCTTCTCAATAAGCCAACCGGCAGGTATTTTAGTATATTGATTATCAATGCTGTAAGAGGGCATATCAGGGTAAAGCTCGGCTATTTGCGCCGCTTTGTCTTTGAGTACAACAGGGTTTTTAAAAAAACTTCCCGCATTGCCCAATTTAGTTGGGTCTGGAAGTTTGCTGCTGCGAATTCGAATAACGGCTTTTGCTACATCGTCAATGGTAGGGTTTGTGACACCCATTTCGTCTAATGTTTGTGTAATGCCTCCGTAATCCAAATGAAGTTGATGTTGTGATTTTGTAAGCGATAAGCGTAAGGTGGTAATTACGTATTCGTCCTTTAATTCATTTTTAAAAATGGAATCACGATAGCCAAACTCGCAGTCCTCTGCCTCAAAGATTTTTGAATCGCCTGTTTTTCTCCCAATACCAATAGCATTGTGGAACACATCACTCAGCTCAACTCCGTAGGCACCAATGTTTTGAATGGGCGCAGCACCCACCAAACCGGGAATAAGGCTAAGGTTTTCAATGCCGCCCAAGTTGTTTGCAATACACCACATGACCAAATCATGCCAAACCACCCCAGCGCCAGCCGATACAATAGCAGTTTGCTCGGTTTCTTCCATGATTCTGATTCCGGGAATGGAGATTTTAATAACAGATCTTGACAAATCTTGAAGTAACAAAACATTACTTCCGCCACCCAAAATAAGCGCATCTTCAAAGCGTGGGTCTTTCAATACTTCTTGTAACTCCAAGCTTGAACGCATTTCTGCAAAAAGGGGTGTATTAACGGATACGCCAAAGGTGTTGTATTGCGTTAAGGACACCTGTTTTTTAGCTTCCATAGCCTTCTTTAATGTATGCGGCTAAGCCTATTTTCAACAACTCCAATGCTCTTTTGAGCTTTTCAACATTAAGCACAAAGGCAATGCGAATCATGTCTTTACCAGAAACGTCTCCAGAGAAAAAACCGTTTGCTGGTGCTACCATTAGGGTTTGATTATTGTCTTCGAAAGACTCAAGCATCCATTTGGCAAAGTGATCGCTATCCTTAACAGGAAGGCGCACCAAACAATAAAACGCCCCTTTAGGCTGCGCTACTTCAACGCCATCAATGGAATTTAGGCACGCTATAGCCGTTTCTCTTCGTTTGTAATATTCCGCGACGGCATCAACTAAATACTGTTGCGGTTCTTCAAGGGCAGCTTCGCAAGCGTGGAGTGCGATTGTGGGTGGACAAAGTCTAGATTGTGCAAATTTCAGTGCAGCGTGTGTAATTTCCTTGTTTTTGGTAATTAAACAGCCAATGCGTGCCCCACACATACTATACCTTTTTGACATAGAATCTATTAGTATGGCGTGTTGTTCAAGTCCTTCAAATTGCAATACCGAAGTATGCTCATATCCATCGTAAATAAACTCCCTATATACCTCATCTACAATAAAAAAGATATCGTGTTTTAAGGCTAATTGTGCTAAGGATTCAAGTTCGGATTTGGTATACACATACCCCGACGGATTGTTGGGATTACAAATAAAAAGCGCACGGGTTTTTGACGTTATCGCAGCTTCAATTTTTTCTACTGGAGGTAGTGCAAATTGAGCCTCAAAATCTGATGGAATACCAATAACCTCAACACCGCAAGCAGCGGCAAAGGTTTCGTAGTTGGCGTAGAACGGTTCAGGGATAATAAGTTCGTCACCTTCGTTGGTAATGCAATCAAGTGCCATAATAATGGCTTCGCTTGCGCCAGTAGTAACTAAAATATCTTCAGCATCTACATGAATGTCGTGCTGTTTGTAATAGGCAACTAATTTCTCACGAAAAGACTTAGTTCCTTCAGAAGGACCATAAGCAATTACATTTTCCTCGTATGATTTTATAGCCTGTAACGCCTTATTGGGACTCGCTAAATCGGGCTGCCCAATGTTAAGGTGAAACACTTCTAAACCACGTTCTTTCGCTAGGGTAGCTTGCCGCGCTAGTTTACGAATCGGCGAAGTGGGTAGATTGGCTCCTTTACGCGAAATTTTTGGCATTGAAAGTTATTTTGCCTGCAAAGATGCGAAAAAATGAGCGTGTGTGTTTAGATTTTCTTACTGGTATTCTTGGACTTCCCCTTTAATTTTTAGGGCTACAATTCCGTTAGAAGCATTAGAAGCTACCGTGATGGTTTTACGAATAGGTCCAACGCGTTCGGTATCGTACTTGACTTCAATCACATCAGATGCACCAGGTGCAATAGGAGCAGAAGGTTTTTTTGGAATCGTACATCCACAAGATGAGCGCACTTGCGTAATTTCCAAATCAGCGGTTCCTGTATTTGTAAATTTAAACTGACGTACGCCATCGTCACCCTTTGCGATGGTACCATAATCGATAACTAAGGTGTCAAAAGTTATGGTTGCAACATCTTGAGCAACAGCAACATAACCTAAACTTAAAAAGAAAACGGATAGAAATATTTTTTTCATGACTCTAAATTTGGTTTTACTAAAGTACACATTATGATGAACTGAGCAAAATTAGGTCTTTCAATTTCACCATCCGATGCCTACATTTGCGCATATTAACGTATCATATATGTCCATCCCTTCTAAGTTTACGCCGTCAGCCATAGAACAGAAATGGTATGATTACTGGACACAGAATAAGTACTTTCATTCTACCCCAGATGCGCGAAAACCTTATACTATTGTTATTCCACCACCTAATGTTACAGGAGTGTTGCATATGGGGCACCTGATGAATAACACACTACAAGATGTTCTGATTCGAAGGGCGCGCATGCGAGGCTACAATGCGTGTTGGGTTCCCGGAACAGATCATGCCTCCATTGCCACTGAGGCAAAAGTGGTGAACAAACTTAAAAACCAAGGAATTGATAAAGCAGATATTGGGCGTGAAGCTTTTTTAAAGCATGCTTGGGATTGGACGGACGAGCACGGAGGTATCATTTTAGAACAATTAAAAAAATTAGGTTGTTCTTGCGATTGGGAGCGCACCAAATTCACACTAGATGAGGACATGTCAGCATCGGTAATACAAGTTTTTGTTGAATTGTACGAAAAAGGGCTGATTTATCGTGGTTATCGCATGGTGCATTGGGATCCTGATGCACAAACCACACTTTCTGATGAAGAGGTTATTTACGAAGAAAAACAAGGAAAATTATACTATATTGCTTATGCCATTGAGGGTAGCAATGAAAAAGTTGTAATAGCTACCACAAGACCCGAAACCCTTTTTGGCGATACGGCTGTTGCCATTCATCCCGAAGACGAGCGCTACACAGCTTTGCATGGCAAAAAAGCCATTGTGCCTCTTGTAAATAGGGTAGTGCCCATTATCAAAGACGAATATGTAAGTCTGGAGTTGGGAACGGGATGCTTAAAAGTTACGCCTGCTCATGACGAAAATGATAAGATACTTGGCGATAAGCACAAACTTGAATTTATTGATATTTTCAATCCTGACGGAACGCTCAATCATCAAGGGCTACACTACAAAGGACAAGACCGATTTGCCGTTCGTAAAGAAGTTGTGAAAGAATTAGAAGCCAACGGTAGTTTGATAAAAGTTACGCCACACACGCATAAATTGGGAACTTCTGAACGCACGAAGGCTGTAGTGGAGCCGCGCCTTTCCGATCAGTGGTTTTTGCAAATGGAAGCACTAGCGAAGCCAGCTATTGACGCTGTGGAAAATGAAGATGTACAGTTGGTGCCAAAAAAATTCATCAACACCTACCGCCATTGGATGAACAATATTCGCGACTGGAATATCTCGCGACAGTTATGGTGGGGACATCAAATTCCCGCATATTATTACGGCACCAATAACGAAAATGTAGTTGTGGCTGAAACGGAAGAAAAAGCACTTGAAAAAGCCAAAATAGCTTCTGGAAATGATGCACTTACTTTAAACGATTTAACACAAGATGAGGACGTGCTTGATACGTGGTTTTCTTCGTGGCTTTGGCCCATTTCGGTGTTTAATGGCGTATTGGAACCCGAAAATGAGGAGATTTCCTATTACTACCCCACGCAAGAATTGGTAACAGGCCCTGATATTTTGTTTTTTTGGGTGGCTCGAATGATTATGTCTGGCTATGTGCTGCGCAACGAAAAGCCTTTTTCGCATGTGTATTTGACAGGTCTTGTTCGCGACAGTCAAGGGCGAAAAATGTCGAAACAACTTGGAAATTCTCCCGATGCGATTAAGCTGATGGACACCTACGGCGCAGACGGTGTGCGTGTGGGACTACTGCTTAGTGCAGCGGCAGGAAACGATTTGTTGTTTGATGAAAATTTATGTCAACAAGGAAAGAATTTTGCCAACAAAATCTGGAATGCCTTCCGATTGGTGCAAAGCTGGACAGTTGATGAAACCCTTTCGCCCTGCAAAACAGCAGCTGTTGGGTTGGATTGGTACACCTCAAAATTTCAACAAACCCTTGCTACCATTGACGATCATTTTGACAAATATCGCATTTCGGATGCCTTGATGGCGACGTATAAACTTATTTGGGACGATTTTTGTTCGTGGTTATTGGAGATTGTAAAACCCGCATATGGTGAAGGAATTGATGCGGAAACTTACCAAAAAGTTTGTGCGCTTTTTGGTTCGGTTACTTGTTCTTGTAAACTCATATTAATCAACGTTATCGTGTAAAAAAG
>JAFMFL010000009.1 GCA_017856205.1 Flavobacteriaceae bacterium | reverse complement strand
CGAGAAAAGAATAAAGACAAGTTGTTTTTTACCTTCGCCAACACTGTAACAACAATCGACTTTGCCAAAAAATTTAAAGGACACGGATGGATGGGTATTAAGTTTCAAACCAAGCCAGATGAGACTTATTCCATGATTACAACCCATGTCAGATTTAAGGAAAATGATGCAAAAGCACAGCAAATGTCTTTAGGGGTTATGGGAGTGAATTTGATTTACGGTGCTTTTTATCAAAACGATCGCCCAAAAAGAATATTACAGTATTTATTCGATCACATTGATAGAGAAGCAATTGAAATTGACACAATAAACTTTTCAGGACCTTTATTTAAAGATCTTGACAATCGTTTGTTGAGTTTGGAACTTGTGCGCCTGGGTATGACCGATGCCGTAATGTTTGGTCCAGATGGCAACAATTTGTTACCTGCACGGGAATTATACAAGAAAAATATCATTGCACTTCGTGGTAGCTTTAAACCTGTTACTAAAGTAAATATGGAAATGTATAAGAAGTCATTGGAGATATTTGAGAAAGAACCCGATTCGGATCTTGAAAAAACGCTTGTTGTATTTGAAATAACGCTTTCAAACCTTATGTCAACGGGTGAAATTGATGAGGAAGATTTTATGCATAGGGCTCGTTTGCTATGCTCGCTGGGGCAAACGGTTATGATATCTAATTTTAAAGAATATTATCGTCTAGTTGAATATTTCTCTGAATATACGCAAAAGAAAATTCGGTTAACAATGGGGGTAAATAACCTCATTGAAATTTTCAACGAAAAGTATTACCGTCATTTGAGTGGAGGTATTTTAGAGGCCTTTGGTAAACTATTCTTTAAAAACCTAAAGGTTTATCTGTATCCAATTATTAATCCGAAAAATGGAGAAATCATCGATAGTAATTCAGTTCGAGTACACCCAAGGCTAAAAGAACTTTACAACTTCTTTAAATACAACGATAAGGTAGTAGATATATTAGATTACAGCATCGATGATATGAAAATCTATTCCAAAGATGTTTTAGACCAAATTAAAGCAGGCGAAAGCGGTTGGGAAAACAAACTTCCACCTGGTGTATCTAAGCTGATTAAAAGAAAAAAATTATTTGGCTATAAGCCTTCAAAGTAACGATTAGCCCTCTAGAATTTGTGCTGCGTGGTCTTTGGTTTTAACCTTATCAATTACGCGAGTAATCAATCCTGTTTCGTCTATAACAAAAGTGGTACGGATAATACCTTCGTACTCTCTACCTTGAAACTTTTTTGGTCCCCAAACACCAAATGCCTTAATAGCAACGTGGTCTTCATCTGCCAAAAGTGGAAAAGGGAAATTATATTTTTCCGCAAAACCAGCTTGCTTTTTTACTGAATCGGCACTTACACCCAACAGTTCGTAGCCTTCAGCTTGAAGTGCAGCATAATTATCGCTTAAATTACAAGCTTCAACAGTGCAGCCTGGTGTGTTAGCACGTGGGTAAAAAAACACGATTAACTTCTTTCCAACATAGTCTGTATGGTTTACAGACTCGCCCAAATGGTTTACGCCTGAAAACGCAGGCATTTGATTTCCTTCTTGTAGCATTTTTAGTAATTTTAGATGTTAAAAATCCGTTGTAGATTTTGATTGTCAAATTACAAATAAATGTCAGTTCGAGTAATTTTTAGGAGCGAAAAATTGTATCGAGAACTTAATAACGTTCAAAACACTTGTTTTCGATACTAATTTTACTCAAACTGACGTGTTTTGTCAAAAAAATAAACGGATATTAAAAATTCAAAAATGAACAAAGCCGAAAAGGTTGCTTTTGTAATACAGAAACTTGAGGAACTTTATCCTACTATTCCCATCCCTTTAGATCACAAAGATCCCTACACCCTACTCATAGCTGTTTTGCTTTCGGCACAAAGCACCGATGTGCGGGTAAATCAGATTACACCATTGCTCTTTGCCAAAGCGGATAACCCTACAGAAATGGTAAACTTAAGTGTAGAAGAAATTCGAGAAATCATAAAGCCAGTGGGATTGTCCCCTATGAAATCAAAGGGAATACATGGTTTATCTGAAATTTTACTAGAAAAACACAATGGGCAGGTTCCGCAAAGTTTTGAAGCCTTAGAAGCACTACCGGCGGTAGGACACAAAACAGCAAGTGTGGTTATGGCACAGGCTTTTGGTGTGCCTGCATTTCCAGTAGATACTCATATTCATAGGCTTATGTATCGTTGGGGTTTTTCAAACGGAAAAAGCGTAACTCAAACAGAGCGAGATGCAAAACGCTTATTTCCAAAAGAAAAATGGAACGATTTGCACTTACAAATCATTTGGTACGGCAGAGAGTATTGCCCAGCACGAGGTTGGGATATATCTAAAGACATCATTACCCAAACCGTGGGTAGACAAAGCGTCTTAAAAAAGCACGGTTTTTAATTCGCAATAAAATCCGTAGAAGTTTTACTTATTTCAATTGGATCGTATGCTGCTGCAAATTGCATTATAAAACGCAAGGTTTCTTTACTTGGTGCTACAGTGTTTTTTGGGAAAGATAGAGAGTAGAGTTTATCCATTAATTTGTTTAATGGAAAAACGTCCAATGTAATGTGTTTATTGCGTCATGGTTAAATTCCGCTCATCAATCAATTTTCTAAGATTAATAAGCCCATAACGCATTCTTCCCAATGAGGTATTAATACTCACATTTGTACGCTCTGCAATCTCTTTAAAACTCATATCCTGATATAAGCGCATACGAAGCACTTCAAGTTGATTTTCAGGAAGTTCAAGAATTAATGTGTTGAGGTCTTCTTTGATTTGAGAATCAATAAGTAAATCCTCAATGTTTTGAGAAGGTTCAGAAACACGATAAAATACATCTACTTCTGCATCGTGTGATTCGTGCTTTGGCATTCGCTGTTTTTGCCTAAAATGGTCTACAATAAGGTTGTGCGCAATTCTCATCAACCAAGATAAAAAACGACCTTCATCGTTGTAGGTACCCTTTCTTAGGGTTTTAATGACCTTAATAAAGGTCTCTTGAAAAATATCATCAGCCAAATCTCTATCCTTAATTTTAGAATAAATAAAACTGAAAATACGTTGTTTATATCTGGAAAGAAGCGTCTCGAACGCATCGTTATTACCACTCAAATACTGTTGAATTAGTACATTATCTGGAAGCATAGTCATAATTTACTCGTTTAGTTTTTAACAAAAATTGTTGAGTAAAAAATGTGTCTATAGGCAGTAATTATATCTACAAATATAAAAACATATTCGATACGGAACAAATAAAGCCACTTTTTAGGTTTGTATACGTCTGAATCAATATCTTTAATGCTTCGATTAATTTGTATTGAAAAAAGAAAAAGTTATTGAAATAAAAGGGGCAAAGATGCACAACCTCAAAAACGTGGATGTACAAATCCCTCGCCATAAGCTCGTGGTTATCACGGGTTTGTCTGGCTCTGGCAAATCGAGTTTGGCCTTTGATACGCTATACGCTGAGGGACAACGTCGTTACGTTGAAAGCCTATCTTCCTATGCGCGGCAATTTTTAGGAAGATTAAACAAACCAAAAGTGGAGCAAATTAATGGTATTGCCCCCGCAATTGCTATTGAGCAAAAAGTCATCAGTAACAATCCGCGTTCTACTGTGGGAACCACCACCGAAATTTACGACTACCTCAAATTATTGTTTGCCCGCATTGGAAAAACGTATTCACCCATCTCTGGAAAAGAAGTCAAAAAAGATGATACCAAAGACGTTTTGGCACATATCAAATCCTTCGAAGAAGGCGCAAAACTTTTGGTGCTAGCCCCATTGAGCATACCTAAAAACCGAACCCTGCAAGGAACGCTAGAGGTATATAAACAACAGGGCTATGCACGCATTTGGAAAAACAATACCATGATGCGCATTGACGACGAAGCACATAACCAAAAAGACGCTGTTTCACTTATTATTGACCGCATTGTTGTATCACATAATGAAGACTTTTTTCATCGCGTATCAGAATCTATAGAAACGGCATTTTACGAAGGCAACGGCACGCTACACATTCACGCCCTTTCAGATAATTCGCATCAGGAATTCTCTAACAGATTTGCGTTAGACGGCATGACATTTACACCACCAAATGAACATATGTTCAGCTTTAATAACCCACTTGGTGCGTGTCAAAACTGTGAGGGCTACGGAGATCTTATTGGAATAGATGAACAACTTGTAATCCCAAATACCAATCTGTCCGTGTTTGGTGGTACTGTTGCGCCATGGAAAGGGGAGCGTTTACAACGCTACAAAAATGCTTTTATAGACAAAGCGTATTTATTTGATTTCCCTGTGCATAAACCCTATTTTGAACTCAGCGATGCGCATAAAAAAATTCTTTGGGAAGGCAACAAACACGTAAAGGGCATCCATCATTTTTTTGCCAAGCTAGAGGCAAAAAACTATAAAATTCAAAATCGTGTGTTATTGTCGCGCTACAGAGGCAGAACCACCTGCAGTAGTTGTAATGGAAAGCGGCTTAATGAAGCCGCATCTTATGTTCGAGTAGATACTCACACTCTTTCTGATTTGGTAGATATGCCAATAACAGCCCTCACAAAAACGATGTTATCATTAAAATTATCGAAGCATCAACAACATATTGCACGACGTCTATTGGTCGAAATTAACGACAGGCTTCATTTTCTCAATCAAGTGGGTCTAGGATATTTAACCCTTAATCGTAGGGCAAGTACGCTTTCGGGTGGTGAGTCACAGCGCATAAATCTTGCTACTTCGCTAGGAAGCAGTCTGGTGGGGTCGTTGTATATTTTAGACGAACCCAGTATTGGATTGCACCCAAAAGACACCGCTAAGCTTATTGAAGTACTTCAAAGACTACGGGATTTGGGAAACACGGTTATTGTGGTAGAACATGATGATGATATTATGCGCGCAGCGGATGAAATCATTGATTTAGGACCCGATGCGGGTGTTTTTGGTGGTGAAGTGGTTGCGCAAGGCAGTTTTGATAAACTACTACAAGCAAATACATGGACGGGGAAATATCTGTCTGGAAAAGCTGAAATTCCGCTTCCCAAAAAACGAAAAAAGCCATCACAAGAGCTGCGCATTATTGGCGCAAGAGAACACAACCTTAAGAATATTGATGTGGGATTTCCACTGCATATGCTCACGGTGGTTACGGGTGTTTCAGGAAGTGGAAAAAGTACGCTTGTAAAAGACATTTTGCTGCCAGCTGTAAGAAAAGAAAAAGATATTTATGGCGATAAATGCGGAGAATTTACTGCATTAGAGGGTGATTTGGACGGCTTTCAGGACATTCAATACATCAGTCAAAAGCCAATTGGACTATCATCACGTTCAAACCCGGTTACATACATCAAAGCATATGATGATATCCGAAAACTCTATGCGCAACAAAACCTATCAAAACAGCGCGGTTTTCAATCCAAACACTTTTCGTTTAATGTAGACGGTGGGCGTTGTCCCAACTGCAAAGGCGAAGGCACAGTGAAAATTGAAATGCAATTTATGGCTGATGTGGATTTGATTTGTGAGGAGTGCGATGGAAAACGCTTTAAAAAGGAAGTTTTAGAAGTCAAGTTTGAAGGCAAATCCATTCACGACTTATTGACCATGAGCATTGATGAAGCCATTGCTTTTTTTCAATTACACAAGCAAACTAAAATCGCGGAAAAACTACAACCGCTACAAGATGTAGGCATGGGATATGTCACGCTTGGACAATCGTCCTCTACCCTATCTGGAGGTGAAGCGCAACGCATAAAACTAGCGAGCTTTTTACTCAAAGGTGCGCAAAAAAACAAAACGCTATTCCTGTTTGATGAGCCTACTACAGGACTTCATATGCATGACATCAACAAACTCGTGGGCTCGTTTAGAGCACTTATAGCTCGTGGGCATTCGCTGATTGTTATAGAACATAACATTGGGCTAATTGAGCAAGCGGATTATATCATCGATTTGGGACCCGAAGGCGGAGTCAATGGCGGGAATATTCTTGCCACAGGAACTCCAGAAGAAGTCAACATTAACAAAAAATCAAGTCTTTATAAATACCTGTTTAGGAAAAACGCTTAAATCGGTTCTGAAGGATTTGTTGTAGCGTTGGGGACAATTTTAACCCAACAACCATTAAGGCATAAATAACTGTAATCAGCGTAGATTTAAGTATAATTTCCCACACGGGATGCAAATTAAGATGCACAACTGACACCCCCCAAAACAATACTCCGATTACAATAAAAGCGATAAAGGTGTGCTTGCTGTAGGGTTGCGTTCCAAAGTACGCATATACATACACCATACGCAAAAAGGTAAAGAGCACAACAAGAACTAAGGTGGTGGCTGCAGCGCCATTAATCCCAAATTTTGGAATAAATACCGCATTTCCTATCACCACAAAAACCGCCATAAATATGGTTAGCAACAATGCGGTCTGGTATTTTTTGGAGTTAATCAGGATGGTGTTGGCAGCCCCTGAACTCATAGAAACTAGTTTGGCGAATGAAATCATTAATACTACCCAAATGGCATTTGCATAACCTTTATCTTCCATTAACTCAAAAAGCGATTCAATGTTTCCATTGACCAACAGAAAAAACCAGCCTGCCAAAAGCAACAGATTTACAGAGCTGTCTTTATAGAGTTTTGCAAGTTGGTTGGTATTGTTTTCATTTATGGCTTTTGCCACCATAGGGTTTAAAATCTGAAACAACGCACGTCCAGGAATTTCAATGAGGGCAGCTGTGTAAATGGCGACAGAATAAAACCCCGTATTGCTAATATGCAAGTATTGGGAAATCATGGTCTTATCAATATCAATAATCAAACTACCCGCAGAAGCTGCTAAAACCAGATATAGGCTATAGCGTAGCAATTCGTTTAAATTTGCGGGCTTTTGCCATGTGAATTTTGGTGGTTGAATGCGGAAAGCAATGCTTATCATCAGCAATAAACGCAAATAGTAGAGTCCCACTAGAAGCACAAAAAATGCATCTAAGTCTATCACATTTGCTGCATAGAGTAAGAGCAAAATTAAAATACTCACTCGAGGATAAATTTCTTTAAGTGTGTTTCCTAAAACAGATTTAAAATGCACTCTCGCCCACGAGTAAAACACCTCAAAATAGGCGGTTGCAAAGGCAACTGCAAAAATCACCCACGTGTAGGTAGCAATAATGGGATTTTCAACAGAGAGTAATGTAGCTACAGCATCGTGAAAAAAGACAGCAATAAACCCTAAAGGCAATGCCACCAAAAAGGGCAAAAGCACTATGTATGATAAAAATCCTTGCTTTTCGTCTTCGGCATAACTACTGTGAAACTTAATAATGGTTTGCGCCACACCAAATCCGATCAGCGGCATTAGCAGATTTGAAACAGAAAGCAAAAAAACCACTAATCCCTGCTTTTCGGCACCAAAAAAATATGGGTACAACACCAATGTATTGATGGCGCCAATCCCAAACCCTAGCATAATACTTGCTAAGTTTTTTGTCGATTGTGACGTGAGCATGTTCATAAACACTCCAAAATTAAGGCTAAATATTCTTTATTAATCGCATTGCGTTGAAATTGCTCTAATTGCCTGCTTTTAAAAGTGATTTTGTCAAAAGTAAACCAATCTAAAAGTGTTGATTTAATAAGGTCATAATCATCAAAAGAAATGTATGTACCCAATTGATGCGCCTCAAATATCGCTTCCATATCGCTGGGCTGCGGTCCAATTCCCAAAATCGGACGCTGTACTGCCATGTATTCAAAGAGTTTTCCATGGATGACATTCTGAGTGTTTGGCATATCAATTCCTAGCAACAATAAGGCATTTGCACTTGGCAAACACTTGTCCAAAGTTGCTTTAGATTGATATCCTAAAAACTTAACCCATTTGTCAATTCCTAAAGCTTCTACCTCTCGCCTAACGACATCGGCAACTTTCCCATAAATTTCAAGCGAAAACTGTCTTGCAAACGCTTCATTTTCTTGCACCAACTCAAAAATAGCATGCCATAAATTTCTTGGGTTCTGTTGTGCCTTCAAACTTCCCGCATAAACTAATGCCTTTGAGAGTTGCTTTGGTTTGGAAAGTAATTTTTCGTAGCCGTTGGTAAATACATGGGTGTTTTTATTGAGACGTGAAAACTCCTTTGCCAACGAAGGAGCAGTAACTACTACCCTATCCGCAGATTTCAAAACACGGGCTTGCAACCGTTCGTGTTTGCTCTTTGCGCCTTTAGCCATGGGCAAACTTTCGTTTTGAAAAAAGCCCACCCAAGGATCCCGAAAATCGGCAATCCACGGAATGCTGTGTTTTCTTTTTGCATCGAGCCCAACCAAATGTAATGAATGTGGTGGACCAGATGTAACAAGCATATCAAAAGGGGTTTTTGTATGTGCTTTTAAAAAAGACTTCGTTGCTGCTTTTGCCCAAAAAATACGTGCGTCAGGAATAAAAAAATTGGCGCGTACATACCGTATAAACTTGGTTTTTAATCCATTTTCTTGTCCAATATTTTCGCCTATAGCCTTTTTACTGTTTTGAAGTGGCTCCCATCCGTTAACATAAATGATGTTAATGTTTTTGTGTATTTTTTCAATCAACAAATTGTCCGTTTCTGCTACACGCGGATTTCTGGGTGTGAATACACTAACTTTCAAACCATTTTTGGCAAAATAATTGGCAAGGAAAAGCCAACGCTGAACCCCAGACCCCCCAGACGGCGGCCAATAATATACAACCAACGCAATGTGTTTGGATTTACCCAATGACTTTAAATTTTCGAATGAACAAACCAATCGTTAAGATGAATATCAACCAACCAGAAGCCATAAAAAGTGTACCGTGCCGAATTACATCAGGCTCAAACTTAAAAACAAGTTCATGCGAACCAGACGGAACAACCACCCCTCGAAGGAGATAATTTACTTTATAATGATCGATGGGAATATCGTTTAAGTAGGCTTGCCATCCTTTTGGGTAGTGCATTTCGGAAAAAACTGCAAGTCGTTGATGTTCTACATTTACATTGTACCGCAACAGATTATTACGCTGTTCTGTAAGTGTGATAGTATCCAACGAAGAAAGTTTATAGATCATGTTATTTAACTCTTGAGATAATGCCTGTTTCTTTGGATTGATGTTGCCTAATGCTAACAGTTCTGCGTTCGCAGAACCCACGGAAACAACTTCGTTTACCAACCACGCAGGACCCAAAGCAGAAGCACGAAGGCTATAGCCGTTTTCAAGCGCATTATCCAACACATATTTTACGTTTAACATATCCAATACGGTGCTGTCCTCTTGCTGCAAATAAAAATCGTACACTTCTTGCAAGGCAGCAGGTTTTGCGCCGTGATATCCACCAATAGCTCTATGAAAATAAGCTGTTCGGGCATTTGAAGTTCCTAATTGGGGTTCAAATACACGATAGCGAGAAGTGTCTTTTACAATTTCTTTGTCTTGCGGTGTGGCAACAAAAGCCTGTTTATGACGGAAAGCAGAAACGAACTGATCCTCTTCGAAATAGGTGCGGTTTTGCTTCCATAAATCTGTTAGCGCCAACACAGTTATAAGCATCACAAAAACGACAGAAGAAATTTTCTTTTTCCAAAAGAGTATCGTAAAAACAATAATCAAACAAACAAAAATCAGCAACTGCCAAATGTCTTGAACCAACAATGCTGTACGTGCTTTTTTAAGTGGATTCATCACTTCTGGGTATTGGGCAAATGGCTCGTAGGCTGAAGTAAAGGAAAAGAAGCCTTTTGACCCTGCTGTTAAGAATAAAATCAAAAACACAAAAACAGAAAGTACGTAATAGCATTTCAGTAATTTTTGCCGAGTCACGACATTGTCTTTTACTAAAAACTGTACCCCAAGCATGGCAGCATATGTCGTACAAAGCATTATCATTATCTGTGCCGAGCTAACCGCCCTAAACTTATCATAAAGTGGTAAATAATCAATAAAAAATTGTGCTAGTTCTGGCAGGTTTTTACCCCATGAAAACAGTAAAGAAGTACCCACAATGACAAATAAAACCACACGGATATTCCGATTTACTGTGATGATTCCAAGTAAGGCAAAAAACAGTATCACAATACCCAAATAAACAGGTGCAGCAACTATGGGCTGGTCACCCCAATACGGACGGGCATACCTGAAAATGGTATTTGCCGTTTCGGCATCAAGGGTGCGTAAAAATTGTACAAATTCGCTATTCATGGGAAAACTTGCACTTGAGCTACCCCCCACCACATTGGGCGCAAAAAACGTCAACGTTTCTAAAATACCGTAACTGTATTCTGTAATGTAGTCAAACGACAAACCTGCCAAAGATTCTTTAGGTGTTCCATCAGGGTTGATGGTTAGTTCACTTGCGCTACGGGTGCTAAATTGGGTGTATTCCAATGTGGCTAAAACCCCTTGCGCATTGAGCAAAAGTGCGATAACACCTCCTAAAATCAATTTTCCTATAGGCTTAAATAGCAACCGAATTCCTTCTTTACGCCACCTCCAGATACCCCAAAGCAATACCCAAATGGCTACCATTATCAGCGTGTAGTAGGTCATTTGGAGGTGATTGGCATGGAGCTGTAATGCCAAGCCAAGCGTAAACCAAATAAATCCAATTTTCTTTTTATCTATAAGAAGTTGAAATAATCCTAAAAAAATAAGTGGCGCATACGCCAAAGCCATGGCTTTGGTGTTGTGTCCAACCATCAAAATTATAATGTAATACGACGAAAATCCATACGCCAACGACCCTAAAACAGATATAGGAATCGAGAATCGCCGACTTTGTGCAAACAAGTAGAAAAAGAACAAATACAAAAAAAGCATATCGGCAGGGCGTGGCAAAAATCGAATAGCAGTATCCATATAGCGCAGCACATCAAACGGATAGCGTGGTGTGATTTGATAGGTGGGCATTCCCACAAAGGCGTTGTCTATCCAATAGGGTTCTTCGTCAAATGCGGCACGATGTTCCAACACTTGACGTTGCATGCCTTTAAATTGCACAATATCAGATTGTACTAATGCTTTTCCTGATAGCACAGGATAGAAATACATTAACGAAATTGCAGCAAAAAATAGCGTCACCAATACGTGAGGCAGTAAAAAAAGGAGCTTAAAATGTTGCATCATCTTCCAAAAATACAACTCTATCCGTAACCTACAGAATTTATAATTCATGTATCTTTGACTATGCACAAGTCTTTTTCACATATTTTGGGCGCATTGCTAAGCATCTTAATGCTAAGCACAACCAAAGCACAGTACACCGAAGTCATTAACAGTAACAGACCCAGTCAGTCTATGGGAGCGTTTAGCGTTGGTAAAAATGTGTATCAGTGGGAACAAGGAATTTCGTTTCGCCATGGCGATTTTAATTCATTCCAAAATGCCTCTTTTATTGGGCTTGGCACTCGAATGCAACTTCGTGTTGGCTTATTTAAAGAGCAATTAGAGCTTGTGGGTTCATTGGATTATCAGTTAGATGAACTCAGCTATCAGAATGCGCTTGGAGAGATAACCGTTGACCGAAAAGGGCTGCGTGATTTTTCAGCAGGTGCAAAGTATTTGGTTTATGACCCCTTTCGAAATACAGAAAAATACAAGCCAAATCTGTACAGCTACCACGCAAACAACCGTGTGCGATGGCGCGATTTGATTCCTGCCGTTTCGGTTTATGCAGCTGCACAATTTGCTACAGGTGGCATTTATCCGTATCAAGAACCCTTTTATCCGTTGTTTGATTTTAACTACCGCCCTATTGAAGAACCAACTGTTTCGGTAACTGGGATGATTATTATGCAGCAGCATTTAAAACCTGGGCTTGTATTGGTACACAATATTGGAATGCGCTACATAATGGCAGATATCCAACAGAAAAAACTGATTGGAACACTTACGTATAGCACTCGTGACAAGTTGTCTTTTTATGGAGAATATCAGATTGACGATAGTCCACTTTACCGTGATCTAACCCTAGGAGCTGGAGTAGCTTATTTACTATCAGATGACCTTCAACTGGATATTGCCTTACAACACAGCGTAAAAACTACCCCTAAGCTTTTAAATGCAGGTATTGGTGTTTCGTGTCGATTAAATAAGCATAACATATGGAATGGGCAACCGCAAGATTTAAAAGAAGTAAAGCAAAGCCGTAAAGAGCGAAAAAAATTATTTAAAGAAGAAAACGCAGCCCGAAAAGCAGAAAAACGCACCAACAAAGGGTTACGCAAACTTGACAAAAAACAAAAGCGCATTGAGCGAAAGCTAAAGAAAATACGATGATAGAAATTGTTGAGGTTAAAAAAAGGCGCCAATACCGTGAATTTTTTCGGTTTCCGTTCACGCTATATCGTAATTGTCCACAATGGGTTCCTCCAATTACCAAAGAGGAGGAAGCTATTTTTGATCCTAAAAAAAACAGGGTGTTTAATCATGCTATGGCACGGTTGTTTTTGGCAACAAAAAACGGAAAAACCGTTGGTCGAATTGCTGCCATGATTAATTGGGTAGAAATCGAGGAACTCAACAAAACGAAGGTTCGTTTTGGTTGGTATGACACCATTGATGATATTGAGGTAAGTAAAAAACTCATCGAGGCGGTTGAGGGCGTTGCTATTGCAGAAGGCATGACCTACATAGAGGGTCCAATGGGCTTTTCCAATATGGACAAAGCTGGGCTTTTGGTTAAAGGATATGAACACATGAACACCATGATAACGTGGTATCATCACCCCTATCAAAAAGAACATTTAGAGCAACTTGGACTGGTGAAACAAAGCGAGTGGATTGAGTTTAAAATTGATATTTATGACGCCAAAGATGCCCCTGAAAAGGTAAAAAAGTTTGCTCGGGTTATAAAGGAGCGATACAAGCTTAAAACACTGAATTTTAAAACAGTTAAAGACATTGAGCCTCATATTGATGCCATGTTTGATTTGCTCAATCAAACCTATAATAAACTACAATCCTATGTACCCATTCAGGAACATCAAATTGAGCATTACAAAACAAAATACCTTCCCTACGTGCACCCCGATTTTATAAAATGTGTGGTGGACGAAAATGATGAAATGATTGGGTTTAGCATCACCATGCCCTCGTTTACAACAGCGTTAAAGAAAATCAACGGGAAGATGTTCCCCTTTGGATTATACCACTTGTGGCGTGCCCAACGCAAAAACAATCGTGCGGCGTTTTACCTTATTGGCATCAAGGAAAGCTATCAAAACAAAGGCGTTACGGCAATTATCTTTCAAGAAATTCAAGACATGTTTAACCGCCGTGGCATTACTGCTGTGGAAACCAACCCCGAATTGGAGGAAAACAAGGCGATTCAGGCACTTTGGAAAAACTACAACCACGAACTACACAAGCGTCGTCGGACGTATCGTAAAGAAGTAAGCCTTTGAATATCAACGATACCATAGTAGCCCTTTCCACAGCACCGGGTGCTGCTGCCATTGCGGTGGTACGCCTTAGTGGCACCGATGCCATTGCTATTGCCGAACATGGTTTTCGGTCTAGGTTTGGTAAAAAAATCAGTGAGCAACCCACACACAGCGTACTTTTCGGCGATTTTTATCAAAAGGATACCCTTTTAGACGAAGTATTGGTATCCATTTATAAAAATCCACATTCCTATACGGGCGAAGATGTAGTGGAAATTTCATGTCATGGGTCGGTGTATGTACAAAAACAGCTCATGCAAAGCTTACAGGATTTGGGCGCACGACTTGCCGAACCGGGTGAGTTTACCTTACGGGCGTTTTTAAATAAAAAGATGGATTTGGCGCAGGCAGAGGCGGTTGCTGACCTTATTGCCTCGGAAAGCGAAGCAGCGCATCATATTGCTGTGCAACACCTTAGAGGAGGCATCAGCGACAGTCTTGGGCAACTTAGAGCACGATTGCTGGAGTTTGCATCACTTATTGAATTGGAACTCGATTTTAGCGAAGAAGATGTGGCATTTGCCGATAGAAAACAACTCAAGCAACTGGTTACCGATATTCGAAATACCCTAAAAAATTTGTTGGATTCGTTTGCTTCTGGAAATGCCATAAAAAACGGCATACCGGTTGCCCTTGTGGGAAAACCCAATGCAGGGAAGTCATCGTTGCTCAACGCATTACTGGACGAAGAAAAGGCGTTGGTTTCTGATATTGAAGGTACCACACGCGATAGTATTGAAGACACGCTAACCATTGGCGGTATTCAGTACCGATTTATAGACACCGCAGGACTGCGGCAAACAGACGATACTATAGAAGCCATGGGCGTAAAGCGAACGCAAGAAAAAATGGATACCGCAAGTATTCTTTTATATGTGGTTGATCCGCAAACCCAAACGGCAGCACAAACCTACACCGCGCTTAAAGACATCTATCGGAAAGACAGTACGGTATTGCTCGTTATCAATAAAAAAGACTTGCTAAGCGATGCGGTGATTAAAAACTATACGCAAGCATTAACCGATTTGGAAGTAGAAAAATTAGTATTTACCACAGTCGTTATCAGCACCCAAAACAAAGAAGATATTGAGCAACTAAAAACGCATTTTAGCGGGCAACTCCAATGGAATACGGGTAGTGCCCTGATAAGCAACCAACGGCATTGGGCAGCGTTGCAAACGGCTATGCAAAGCATTAGCGAAGTAGCACAAGGCATTGAAGAAAACCGCAGCAGCGATTTATTGGCGATTGACATTCGGCAAACCCTTTACGAATTAGGCACCATAACGGGCGAGGTAACCACCGATGATATTTTAGGAAATATCTTTGCGAATTTCTGCATTGGGAAATAAAAGCTGCCTCTGCTATCGCGGCTGACTGCCCCCTAGCGCGCGTCTGCCTGTGGTAATGTTACAGGGTAATGTTCCAAACCTGTTGGTGGCTGTTTTTGCATAAGCTAAAATATTTATAATCAACTTTTTGTGTTGGCAAGTAATTATAAAAAGTCTTTCTAAACATTCACCTTTTCTTATCATAAACTTCATTTCCAATTAATCAAAAATACCATTAAAAGTTAAACCAACAATAAAGTTAAGTTTATAAACGATTAACATAATAAGTCTAAATTTATGGAGAATTTTAAACTAAACAAAAATGAAAAAAATAGTTTTACTTGGTGCCTTATTGGTTTCCTCACTCGGTTTTTCTCAATACTGTATGTTTTTTGATTTTAAGACGGACAACCCTGAAGCGGTTGTAGCTACCATCTCAAAAATGATGGATACAGAATGGGGAAAGAATATTCAAGGTTCAAAATCTCTTTTTGGGTATTTCTTTAATGGAGAATATGAAGCGACACATTCCATGCAATTTTGCTTTCAAGATGAAGCTGGTGTAGCCAATTTTATGAATTCTTGGGCAGCTTCTGCGGAAGTGCAGCAATTGTCAAAAGAACTTGACAATTACATTACTGACATATCGCAAACATTGAATACGCCCGCATGGTATCAAAACGACTGGTCTAACGATCAAGTATTTATGATTTACCAAATGGATGTGAAAAATCCTGCGGCTTATGTGGCTGAATATGCTGCGTTTTCTCAGAATATGGCACAAAAAATGAACGTGTCTAACTCTTATGGAGTTGCATATCCTGTAGCCGGAAAAACAGATGATTTTAGTCATTTTGTTTGGATTGGTGCGCCAAGTGTTGAAACCGCACTTTCAAGAAACAAACAAATGCTATCTGACGCATCATTTGCTGAATATGCAGCAAAAGTTGCAGGTGTTAGAAAAGTTGTTAGCACACTTATGATGGTGCGCATAATGGACTTCTAAAAACAACAAAACACGTATAAAAAACCTTCACAAATAGTGAGGGTTTTTTTGTTGCTATTTAAGCCCTATTCTTAGGCTTTTTATTGGGTACTCTACCCTGATTTCCCATGCCGTCTGTATCATAAACATCATACTCATCTGCGGCATTGCGTCTTTTGGCAGGGTTCTGATTGGTAATGATACTCAGTAAAAAATAGCCATAGACCACCACAATAGCCAGCCCGATAAAAAACATGATTTTATTTGTCATCTCTTCTGCGTTGTCTAATGGCAATGGCAAAACCAAGTATGGTTATAGGCCAAAGTCCCACATAAATACCTTCCAATTCGTTTCCTGTAAACCATAGATATACCGAATACACAAAACTGAAAAATGCCAATAATATGGGATAATAGGTGTTTAAAAAATGCTTCACTTTTTCATTGATTTTGTTTCACAATTTAATTAAATTAAACGATGAATTAAATTTTTTCAAAACATTAACACAAGAAAATAGCTGTTATCAGCGTTTTTCTAGTAATTTTACACTATAAATTAATTGATGATGAATAAAATCCTAATCTTGTTACTTGCAATCCCTGTATTGCTAACTTCGTGTGTATCGCAAAAAAAATACAGTGCGCTTGAGTCCAGTCATAAAGAAACCAAAGACTTGCTTAACACCGCCACCGTAAAGCTAAATTCGTGCGTTGACGAAAAGGCAAAAAGCGATGCTACCGTTAGTGCACTTCGCGACCAAATAAGTTTCTTAAAATCTAATAATCAAGAACTTATAAACAACATGGGCAACCTTACAACGCTTTCGCAAAAAGGTGCCGAGAATCTGGAACGTTCTTTGGAATCGTTAAAGGAAAAAGACATGCGTATTACCCGTATGCAAGATGCGGTAACACGTAGAGACTCGGTAACGCTTGCCTTAGTTACCAGCCTAAAAGGCGCATTGGTTGACATTAATGATGCGGATATCGAAGTTAACGTTGAAAAAGGTGTAGTATTCATTTCGATTTCTGATAAGCTATTATTCCGTAGTGGAAGTTATACGGTAACACAACGCGCCAAAGAAGTATTAGGTAAAGTCGCGCGAGTCATCAACGACAAGACAGACTTGGAATTTATGGTTGAAGGACATACCGATAATGTTCCCGTAAAAACGGACAGTAATATTCTTGTGGATAACTGGGACTTAAGTGTTAAGCGTGCAACTGCGGTAGTGCGTATTCTTCAAGAAGATTTCTTGGTAGACCCCGCACGTATGACTGCTGCAGGGCGTAGCTCATATGTTCCCATTGAAGACAACACAACAGCTACCGGTCGTGCTAAAAACAGAAGAACACGCATCGTTGTACTTCCAAAGCTTGACCAATTCTTTGAATTGTTAGAGAAGGGTATGGAAGAGGCTACCAAATAAGCCCCACGTACATCAAAAAACTAAGAGCAGCCTTCGGGCTGCTTTTTTATTGAACGTCTTAAATTAATTCCAATACAAGTCACACGTCAGGTCGAGCCTGCCTGACGGCAAGGCAGGTGAAATGCTGTAAGCATTTAGTATCGAGACCTAAACCGTTTTCAGCTTCGCAAAACGCAACAACAGGTTCTTCTCCCCCGACTGATCAAAGCGAATAAGGGCTTTAGCATCGTTACCACTACCTTCCAAATGCAGCACCGTTCCAAACCCAAAACGACTGTGCGAAACACGAGCACCTTGTTGGATTTCAGAAATGTCCATAGCAGGAGCAGCGGTTGTCTTAGACACAGCTTTCATACGTGCTTTTGGCGGGACAGTTGCCGTTGGTTTCTTTTTGGGCAAGGATTTAAACCGAACTCTGTTAGGGTCAGGCGCATCAAAAACAGAAGTATCTATCATCGGGGTAAACGAATAATCGTCCTGTACCACTTGATTGTCCACACAAGAGTCGTCCAATTCAGCTAAAAACCTACTGGGTTCTGCATCAATAATTTTTCCCCAACGGTACCGAGATAGTGTGTAGGTCAACGTAACCCTTTTTTCGGCTCGGGTTAATGCCACATAAAACAATCGGCGTTCTTCTTCCAATTCCGCACGTGTATTTACACTCATGGCAGAGGGAAATAAATCTTCCTCCAAACCTACGATATACACATTGGGAAACTCTAAGCCTTTTGCCAGGTGTATGGTCATCAGCGATACTGCTTTTTGGTCTTTTACTTCGTTATCAAAATCGGTAGCAAGGGCAACATCTTCCAAAAACTCTACCAAAGAACCTGTTGCATCAGCGAGGTCTCGCTGCCCTTCCACAAAGTCTTTAATACCGTTTAATAACTCCTCAATGTTTTCAACACGTGTAATCGCTTCAGGAGTTCCTTCTTTTTTTAACTCGGTTACCAACCCCACTTTTTTGGTTACCATATCTGCCATTTCAAAGGCATCAAGCGTAGGAAGCTGTACCATAAAGGACGCTATCATGGTGTGAAAATTTTGTAGTTTGGTGCGTGTGCCTGCATTGATGTTGAGCGGTAACTCTTGAACCTGAGCCAAAACGTCATACAGGCTGAGCTCATGCGTATTTGCTGCAACAATAAGCTTGTTGATGGTTGTTTGCCCAATGCCCCGCATAGGGTAATTAATGATGCGCTTAAGGCTTTCTTCATCGTTTGGGTTAACCAAAAGGCGCAAATACGCCAACACATCTTTAATTTCTTTTCGTTGATAAAACGACAGTCCGCCATAAACTCTGTAAGGGATATTGCGCTTACGCAACGAATCTTCCATGGCTCTTGACTGCGCATTGGTGCGGTATAATATGGCAAAATCTTCATAGCCAAGCTGCGATTGCATGGCACGTTCAAAAATATCTCCAGCCACATAGCGCCCCTCCTCACCATCTGTTGGACTGCGATGAATGATGATTTTATGCCCTTCGGGGTTTGCTGTCCATACATTTTTTTCCAAGCGGTTTTTGTTGTGCGCAATAATTGCATTGGCAGCTTTTACAATGATTGCTGAAGAACGATAGTTTTGTTCCAATCTGTACACTTCAGCATCGGGATAGTCACGTTGGAAATTCAGAATATTTTGAATGTTAGCACCACGGAATGCATAGATACTTTGCGCATCATCGCCCACCACACAAACATTTTGGTAGCGGTCTGCCAAGGCACGAACAATAAGGTATTGTGAATGATTGGTGTCTTGATACTCATCCACCAAAATATAGCGAAAACGCTCCTGATATTTCGCCAAAACATCTGGAAAACGATTTAATAACTCATTGGTTTTCAATAATAAGTCGTCAAAATCCATCGCACCAGCCTTAAAACACCTGTCCACATATTCCTTGTAAATCGTTCCCATTTCGGGGCGTTTTGATTCACGGTCTGCTTCTACAAGTTCAGTGTTGTTATAATAGGCACGAACTGTAATAAGGCTGTTTTTAAAAGAAGAAATTCGCGACCTAATCTGCTTTACTTTATACAGGTCTTTATCAAGATTTAATTCTTTGATAATGGACGATAACAACCGTTCAGAATCTTGGGTGTCGTAAATGGTAAAACTAGAAGGATAGCCCAATCGATCTGCTTCGGCTCGAAGAATTCGAGCAAACACGGAATGGAACGTTCCCATCCACAAATTTTTTGCCTCGCTCTCCCCTACAATTTGTGCAATACGCTCCTTCATTTCACGGGCAGCTTTGTTGGTAAACGTAAGTGCCAATATGGAAAATGCATCTACGCATTGTTGCATCAAATACGCAATGCGATAGGTCAGCACACGCGTTTTTCCCGATCCTGCACCAGCAATTACCATTAAGGGGCCATCTTTGTGAACGGTGGGTTTTTGTTGGGCTTCGTTAAGAAGTTGGAGGTAGTTTTCCAAAACGCAGATTTAAAAGTGAAAATAACCAAACCCTCACGGTTGATAAAGGCGCAACACAAATAGTTATTAACAGGAAACTGCTATCTTCGTTTTTTATGGCTGTGCTACTTCAAAAACCGATTGATTATCTAAAAGGTGTTGGGCCCAACCGAGGGCAATTGCTCAAAAAAGAATTGGGCATACACACCCTTCAAGACCTGTTGTATTTTTTTCCGCATCGCTATATAGATCGTAGTCAGCACTTTTCACCCAGTCAAATACCAAAAACTACTGCTGAGGTACAGGTATTGGGGAGTATTACGCATCTTGAAACCGTAAAGCAAAAAAGAGGAAGCCGATTGGTGGCAACCTTTTCAGACGGGCAACACCACATGGAATTGGTATGGTTTCGAGGGCATCAGTGGATTCAAAAATCCCTACAACTCAACAAGCCTTATATGGCATTTGGTAGGTTAAATTGGTTTGGAAACAAATGCTCCATTGCCCACCCCGAATTAGAGTTGTTGGAAGATTACGAGCAACGAAAAGGGAATTTTCAACCTGTTTATCCCTCAACAGAGACACTTACAAAAAGTGGAATTTCACAACGGGTAACCCGTCAAATCATCATGCATTTGTTTGAAGAAATTGAAAAGGGAATACAAGAAGTACTACCAGCCGCTACGCTTCAAAAGTACAAGATAATAGAGAAGAACATTGCGCTTACAGCCATTCATTTTCCAAAAAGTCAAGAAGAACTTGCGCAAGCGCAGTATCGAATGAAATTCGAAGAGTTATTTTTTGTGCAACTGCAATTAGGGCTAAAAAAACTGCATCGAAAACAGCAACTAAAAGGAATTCCTTTCCCTGAGGTAGGTCATCATTTTAATTCTTTTTTCAATCAACACCTACCCTTTCCGCTTACCGAGGCGCAAAAGCGTGTGATTCGGGAAATTCGAACTGACCTAAAAAGTAAAGCGCAAATGAATCGTTTGCTGCAAGGTGATGTGGGCTCAGGAAAAACCATTGTTGCAGTGTTGTGTATGCTTATGGCACTCGATAATGGCATGCAAGCCACGCTTGTTGCTCCGACCGAGATTTTGGCACAGCAGCATTTTACCAGTATCAGCGAGCTGCTAAAACCACTTGATATTAAGGTTGGACTGCTCACGGGCTCGGTCAAAAAAAGTGCGCGTGTTCCCTTATTGGAAGATTTGGCTAATGGGTCGTTACACATTTTAATTGGCACTCACGCTGTGCTTGAGCAACCCGTAACCTTCCAACATTTAGGATTGGCAATTATAGATGAGCAACACCGCTTTGGTGTGGCGCAACGTGCCAAGCTATGGCGGAAAAATAGCATTCCGCCCAACATACTGGTTATGACCGCCACACCAATTCCTCGAACACTAGCCATGACTGCTTACGGAGATTTAGATTTATCTGTCATTGATGAACTACCACCCGGGCGAAAACCGATTACCACGTCACACAGGAATGATAGTAATCGCTTAGCTATTTTTCAGTTTATGCGAGAAGAAATTGCTAAGGGCAGGCAAGTTTACATTGTGTACCCACTTATTCAAGAGTCTCAAGCATTGGATTATAAAGATTTGATGGATGGCTATGAAAGTATTGTCCGTGAATTTCCACTTCCGGACTATCAAGTAAGTATTGTTCACGGAAAGATGAATGCTGAGGATAAAGCCTATGAAATGGCGCGTTTTGTGTCTGGAAAAACACAAATTATGGTAGCTACAACAGTTATTGAAGTAGGTGTAAATGTTCCCAATGCAAGTATCATGATTATTGAAAGTGCCGAGCGGTTTGGACTTTCGCAATTACATCAGTTACGAGGACGTGTGGGGCGTGGCGCTAGCAAAAGTTATTGTGTACTGATGACGGGAACTAAATTGGGTCAAGATGCGCAAACCCGAATTCAAACCATGGTACGCACACAAGATGGATTTGAACTCGCCGAAGTAGATTTATCCCTTCGTGGTCCTGGAGATTTGATGGGCACACAACAGAGTGGTGTATTGCCCTTTTTGATTGCCAACCTCAAAAACGATAGCGATATTCTAAAAACTGTTCGGTATGCTGTAGATGAAATCCTATCACATGATCCTGGATTAACAAAAGAACAACACATCGTATTGCGTCAAGCGTTGGTACTTGCCCAGCAAGGAAAGTCGATTTGGAAGTACATTGGTTGAATTGTGTACTTAAAACATCGGTGTATCTTTGTAACTTAAATAACAATCATGCACATCTCGTATAATTGGCTTTGCGATTTTATTCAAACGGACTTAAGCGTAGTAGAAATTGCTACCATCCTTACCGATTTAGGATTAGAAGTGGAGGGTATTGAACAGTATCAATCCATAAAAGGTGGCTTAGAAGGTGTTGTGATTGGAAAAGTATTAAGCTGCGATAAACATCAAAATGCAGATAAGTTAAAGGTTACACAAGTTGATATTGGACTGGATGATCCGGTGCAAATTGTTTGTGGTGCACCCAATGTAGCAGTAGGACAAACGGTTCCCGTGGCAACAGTTGGCACTACACTTTACAGCGAAACAGGAGAATCATTTGTTATCAAAAAAAGTAAAATTCGAGGTGAAGTAAGTCAAGGTATGATTTGCGCTGAAGATGAGCTCGGTCTTGGCGCTAGTCACGATGGGATTATGGTACTAGAAAACCACCACAAAGCAGGCAAGCCTTGTAAAGAGGTGTTTTCCATTACTTCAGATCACATTTTTGAAATTGGGCTTACACCAAATCGATCTGATGCCATGAGCCATTTTGGTGTGGCTAGAGATTTGCGCGCTGCCCTACTTCTAAAGGAAGAAACGCCTACCTTAATAACCCCACCCGTTAGTTCTTTCCGAACAGATAATTACAGTGGCGCAATTCAAGTGGATGTGCAAGATAATGAGGCAGCACCGCGTTACTGTGGGTTGCGTATTTCTGGGGTGAAAGTAAAGCCTTCGCCTGAATATGTTCAGCATCGTCTTAAAGCAATTGGGCTAAAACCTATCAACAATATTGTGGATGCCACGAACTATGTGCTTCACGAATTGGGTCAGCCGCTTCATGCCTTTGATGCAGGCAAAATCACCAGTGGAATTGTTCGGGTACAAAAACTTAAAGAAGGAACGCCATTTGTCACACTTGATGGAATTGAACGCAAACTTAGTAGCGAAGACTTGATGATTTGCGATGGTGATACGCCCATGTGTTTGGCGGGTGTTTTTGGTGGATTAGAGTCGGGGGTTTCTGAAAACACTACCGAAATCTTTTTAGAAAGTGCTTATTTTGACCCTGTTAGTATTCGTAAAACGGCAAAACGCCACGGGCTAAGTACAGATGCTTCCTTTCGATATGAGAGAAGTATTGATATTGAATTGGTCGAATATGCTCTTAGACGTGCTGCGTTACTCATTCAAGAGGTAGCTGGAGGCGTAATTTCTTCGGACATAACAGATGAATATGCTACAAAGCACGAACCCTATCAAGTGCTGTTGAAGTTTGAATTCATCAACAATCTTATTGGGTATGAAATTCCGCGCGAAACCGTTAAGAAAATTTTGCAAGGATTAGATATCAAGATGACAAGTGTAACTGAAACCTCTTTAGGATTGGAAATCCCAACCTATCGTTCTGATGTACGCCGCCCTGCAGATGTTGTTGAAGAAATCCTGCGTATTTATGGATATAACAATATCCCAACAGGTTCAAAACTAAACAGTTCAGTGCCTGACTTTACCAAACAGTTGTCAAATCAACACGAACAGCGTATTGCACAACAACTTGTGGCGCAAGGGTTTTATGAGCTATATAATAACTCGCTTACAACTCCGAAACACGGGCAGAATTCCGATGAAATCGTGGGAATTTTAAATTCTTTGAGTAGCGAACTTTCTGTGATGCGCACCCATCTGCTTTACGGAATGCTCGAAGCGATACAGTTTAACAACAACCGTCAACAACAAAATCTGCGCTTTTTTGAGTTTGGAAACACCTATCATAAAGGCAAAAAAGGAACCGAACAAATTGCAACACTCGGTATTGCCGTAACCGGACAACAACTTCCAAATCATTGGACAGTAGCAGAACAAAAATCCGATTTCTTCTTCTTAAAAGGAGTGGTAAGAAGCTTGCTTACGCGTCTTGGAATTAACGCCATAGAAACGCCCGGAAACCATGCGCACTACAAAGAATCCATTGAATTTCACTTTAAAGACAAATACCTTGGAACACTCGGTTTGGTAAATGTAGATGCATTTGAAAACTTGGCTATCGAAAAAGATGTTTTTGCCTGTACATTAATGCTAGACACTGTTTTGGCAAATACAAACCAAAACATTAAAGTTAAGTCGTTATCAAAATACCCCTCGGTACATCGTGATTTAGCGTTACTGGTAAATAGCGATACAACTTTTGAAGAATTGCATCAAATTGCGCAAAAAACGGAAAAGCAACTTCTTGAGAACGTTGAATTGTTTGATGTGTTTACAGGAAAAGGAATTCCTGATGGTAAAAAGTCTTATGCGCTCAGCTTTACATTAAGCGACAAAAACAAAACACTGACCGACAAACAAATAGACAAAACCATGCAGCGCATTGCACAGCAATACGAAAAACAACTAGGTGCAACACTTCGCCAGTAAGCTTGTTTATCAATACTTAAACACTTGATTATTCGATAGTTATGTGTATCTTTGAGTGTTGCTAAAAAGAAATTTATGTTTGCGCTAACCAATATCCGAAGAGAATTAAATCAAGTTAGGGAGAGAGATCAAAAAAAAGATTTTAAGCTGCCTGTAAATACTTTTGATATTGATAAAGTTGATACAAATCGTATTTATCATATTGACCAAATAAAAAAGATTTGTATTGATTATAGACTACGTTTTTTAGATGCCAAGCTCTTTAAAGGACAGTTTCCTGTGGAGGCAATAGACGAAATCAAAGCTATTGAAAAGACTCATAAAACCGAGCTGTCTTCATTGCAAATGATGGCGCCCTCCAAACTTTTTAAATTAGAAAACTCTGACGACCCCTTACTCTTTGCACCTATGGGAAATGGATATTACTACCTTATTCACCAATGGGGTAACGATTTGCATCCGCTACGGAAATGGTTGGTTTGGCCGTTTAAGAATTTGATAACCATGTGTGCTGCTACATTGATTGGGAGTTTTGTTTTATCCCTTTTTGTTCCATTGTCTGTTTTTACACCAAACCCAACCTTTAGCGACTTTTTCTTGGTTTATTTTTTTATGTTTAAGTCGGTTGCAGCTATTGTAATTTATTATACCTTCGCTAGAGGCAAGAATGTTAATCAAGCCATTTGGAATAGTAAATATTACAACCGCTAATGCCCGATTCTTTTAGTTTACTCTACACAAGCAGTCTCGTTGAGGTACAACGCCTCAAGGCTATTTTGGAGGAAAACGACATTTTTCCCATTATAAAAGATGAAAACGAGTCAGCTAGATTAGCTGGTTTTGGTGCCCCACCTATGATGCAACAGCTCTGGGTGCCCGCATCTGAAGTAGAAAAAGCAAAAACCTTACTTTAAGAATACATTTTAGCACGTAACTCCTTTATTTTGGCATCTGCCATGTATTCGTCAAAAGTCATGTAGCGATCAATGACGCCTTTTGGGGTTAGCTCCACAATCCTATTTCCAACAGATTGAGCAAAGGCATGATCGTGTGTGGTAAGAAGCACCGTTCCTTTAAATTTGATAAGCGAATTATTAAACGCTGTAATAGACTCCAAATCTAAGTGATTGGTTGGCTCATCAAGCATTACTACATTGGCACGCTCCATCATCATTCGTGAAAGCATACAACGTACTTTTTCACCTCCCGAAAGGACTTTTGCCGATTTTAAAGCTTCTTCGCCGCTGAAAAGCATCTTCCCTAAAAATCCGCGTAAAAACACTTCTTCTCGCTCCTCATCGGTTTTGGCATATTGACGTAACCAGTCTACCAACGATTCATCTTTACCAAAATACGCTGCATTATCTAGCGGTAAATAGCTCTGATTTGTGGTAACACCCCACTGAAAAGAACCGGCGCTTGCTTGCTGCTTACCATTTAGAATTTGATAAAAGCTGGTAGCTGCACGTGCGTCTTTACTATATACCACAACCTTATCGCCTTTAGCAAGGTTTACATCGATATTTGTAAAAAGTGGTGTGCCGTCAATGTCAGCGGCAAGACCTTCTATGTTTAAAATTTGGTCCCCTGCTTCGCGCTCACGCTCAAAAATAATGGCAGGATATCGTCTTGATGAAGGGCGAATATCAGCAATATTTAGCTTGTCAATCATCTTTTTACGAGAAGTAGCTTGCTTTGATTTTGCCACGTTAGCACTAAACCGAGCAATAAATTCTTCTAATTCTTTCTTCTTTTCCTCGGCTTTTTTGTTTTGCTGTGCACGTTGTTTTGCTGCCAGCTGACTAGACTCGTACCAAAATGTGTAATTTCCGGAGTAGTGATTGATTTTCCCAAAATCGACATCTGAAATATGGGTGCAAACCGCATCTAAAAAGTGACGGTCGTGGGATACTACAATAACGGTATTGTCGTAATTCGCTAAGAAATTTTCAAGCCACTGAATGGTTTCGTAATCCAAATCGTTGGTAGGCTCGTCCATGATGAGCACGTCAGGATTTCCAAATAATGCCTGCGCCAACAACACCCGTACCTTTTGTTTTCCGTCAAGGTCTTTCATTAATGTATAATGATGCTCTTCGTTGATGTCCAGATTAGAAAGCAGCGTAGCGGCATCACTTTCAGCATTCCAGCCGTTCATTTCTTCGTATTTGATTTGCAGCTCCCCTACGCGATTGCTGTCAGCGTCCGAAAAATCAGGCTTAGCGTACAAATCATCCATTTCCTTTTTAATGGCAAATAATGGCTTATTTCCTTGAATGACTGTTTCAAGTACAGGAAAATCATCATAAGCAAAGTGATCCTGCTCCAACACCGACATACGCTTTCCTGTCTCAAGGTGTACACTTCCCGAATTTGGCTCCATTTTACCTGTTAATACTTTTAAAAATGTAGATTTCCCTGCGCCATTTGCACCTATAATGCCATAGCAATTGCCTTGATTAAACGAAACATTTACTTCGTCAAACAACACGCGCTTGCCAAATTGAACAGAAAGATTAGATACGGATAGCATACTATTTATTTTTTGCAAAAATAGAAAAGCCCACAGACAATCTGTGAGCTTTTTCAAATGGATTTTTTTTGAATTAGTTTCCTTTGTTATAATCAGCAAGGAATTTTGCCAAACCGCTATCGGTAAGCGGGTGCTTTGCCAAACCAACAATGGCACTCAAAGGCCCCGTCATTACGTCTGCGCCGATATGCGCACAATCAATCACGTGCATAGTATGACGTACAGAAGCTGCCAAAATTTGTGTGTCAAACTCATAATTATCAAACACGTTCCTGATGTCTTCGATGAGCTGTAATCCATCTGTTGAAATATCATCTAAACGCCCAATAAATGGCGACACGTATGTAGCACCAGCTTTTGCAGCTAACAACGCCTGACCAGTAGAAAAAATAAGGGTACAGTTGGTTTTAATTCCCTTATCTGAAAAATATTTAATCGCTTTGATGCCTTCCAAAATCATAGGCACTTTTACTACAATTTGCGGGTGCAATGCCGCAAGTGCTTCGCCTTCTTTTACAATGCCTTCAAAATCGGTAGCAATAACTTCAGCAGAAACGTCGCCTTCAACAATGTCGCAAATGGCTTTGTAATGCGCAATAATATTTTCTTGTCCCGTAATTCCTTCTTTTGCCATCAAAGATGGGTTGGTGGTTACTCCGTCCAAAATGCCAAGGGCTTGGGCTTCTTTAATTTGATCTAAGTTTGCGGTGTCGATAAAAAACTTCATATGGTTTATTTTAAATTATAAAAAGAGGCAAGTAAATTTTCGTAAGTACGCTGTGGCAACAAAAACTTAATTGCAGGCGAAAGAATTTCTAATAAAGGTCCAACGCTGTAATGCGGTTTTAATTTGTTTTTCAAGATAATTTTTTCAATTTTTTTTGCTACTTCAATAGGCTGGATACCCTTTTCAACATGAGCATCCATATCTGAAAGTGCATTTTTGTATTGATTATAATAAATGGAATCGTCTCTAAGCGGGGCATATAAGCGATTCGCTGCTATGGGAGTCTGTATAGAGCCCGGAGAAAGCGTTGTACACTGAATTGGAGTGTGTCGAAGTTCTAACCGCAAACTTTCAGTTACACGTATTAGCGCAGCTTTGGAAGCAGAATAAACACTTCTGAATGGCAAGCCGTTGTCACCTGCTAAGGAAGCTACATTTATAATTTTTCCAGAGTGTTGTTTGTGCATTTGTTTGAGCACCTGTTGCATTACAAAAATTGGACCCTTAAGGTTTGTGTCAAAAACCCTATCAAAAGGTTCCATATCAAGTTCTTCTAAAGGACCAGCCATACCCATACCAGCATTGTTTATAAGCACATCTACACGAGTGTAATCTGAAACAATTTGATGTATCGCAGATTCAATAGATGCATTATCAGTAACATCCATTGCAACAAGTGGAAACGGATGATCAGGGTATTTGTTAGGTGTACGGCTTGTACCAATCACGTAAAAACCACGGGCAGAAAGGTATTGTCCGCTTGCTAAGCCAATTCCTGAAGAGGCACCTGTAATGAGAACAATGAATGGTTTTTTCATAAAAAAAAGGGCAAGTTACCTACAGCACACCGCTACGACCGCTTACCCTTGCTGCGTTTCCGCCCTGGGGGGATTCAGCAGGAGCTGGTTGTATAGGACTTGCCCAACGCAAATATATATGCTTTGTTCATTTTTTTTTCTGAACATTATGAGTATTTTTCAACATTAATTTAATGCCTTATGAATAGGTTATTGGGTCTTGTATTTTTTGCGGTTCTTTTGGTAGTCGGAAGTTGCTCGCCAAAGCAATCTATATCGTATAAAATTGTAGTAAAAACAACTTCAAAAAAAGTTCGTCCTACAGATACCATTCATTTATCGCTAAACACACTGGCAGACACCAAAACACATCAGTTTTATTGGAATAACAAAAAGTTGACACAGCCATTTATTGTGCCCCAAAACACAGGAGAACAACAAGTTAAGGCAATTATTGAAACCGAAAACGGCACAAAAGAAGTCACAAAAAATATTCGTGTTTTTGCGCCAACAAGTCCAAAAGCGTTTACGTATAAACTGATAAATACCTATCCACACGACATTAATGCCTATACACAAGGACTGGAATTTGTGGGCGATACGCTATATGAAAGCACTGGGCAATATGGTGCTTCATCTATTAGGAAAGTGGATTATAAAACAGGAAAAATCATTCAAAAACTTCCATTAGATAAGGCTTATTTTGGCGAGGGTATGACGCATATCAACGGAAAAATCATACAATTAACATGGAAAAGGCAACTTGGTTTTGTTTATAATGCATCCGATTTTAGCCTAGAAAAATCATTTAAATACACCAAAAGTCCTGAAGGTTGGGGACTTTGCACAGACGGAAAATGGCTTTACAAAACCGATGGAAGCCAAAAACTTTGGCGACTTGACCCTACCAGTTATGAAGAACTTGACAGCAAAGACATTGTCACGCATAACACCTTTTTATCTAAGGTAAATGAATTGGAATATGCGAACGGGCTGATTTACGGAAATACGTATCAGTTTAACAAAGACGTGGTGGTAATTATTGACCCAAACACGGGTATTGTGCAAGGCGTGGTAGATTTTTCAGGATTAAAGAAAAGAGTACAACAACACAACCGATTAGACGTTTTTAATGGGATTGCCTATCACCCCAAACGCAATACTTTTTTTGTAACAGGAAAGTATTGGGATAAATTATTTGAAGTTGAAATTATTGAGAAATAAATCACGGAATACCATTTTTCAAACCTTGCTACTGCTTGTAGGCATTGCCTTGGCAAGTTTGTATAGCAGTTGCCGTACTGATTTTACGTTTCGCCCTATACAGTCTTCGGAGTTGCGATTTAGCAGAGATACCGTTTATTTGGATACCATTTTTACAGGTATTAGTTCGGCTACCTACAACTTAAAAGTGTACAACACTTCCAACGATCCGGTTTCTATCCCTGAGATTTATTTAGATAACGGAGATGATTCAAATTTTAGATTAAATGTTGATGGATTCAGCGGTAAGTCATTTCAAGATGTAGAGCTGCTACCAAAAGACAGCATGTATGTGTATATCGAAACAACTGCTGATATTAACACTCTCACGCAAAGCGAGACCCAATTTTTATACGAGGACAAATTGCATTTTTCTGATGTTGGAAAGGTAACACTAATGACCTTGGTACAAGACGCCGTGTTTTTATACCCTAAAAAAGAAAACGGTATCAAAGAAAGCATACCAATTGGTATTGACGACGAGGGAAATACGGTTGGTATAGAAGGTTTTTATTTGGATGATAATGAACTCGTTTTTACAAACAAAAAGCCCTACGTGGTGTATGGTTATATGGGTGTTCCGTCAGGGAAAACAATTGTTTTTGAGGCTGGGGCGCGTATTCATTTCCATAAAAATTCTGGAATTGTTGTTGCTAAAGATGCGACAATGCTTGTTAATGGCACCCCAAGTAATGATTCCGAAACCTTAGAGGGCGAGGTTATTTTTGAGGGTGATCGATTAGAGCCTTTATATGATGACATTCCAGGACAATGGGGAGCTATTTGGCTGACCACAGGAAGCACTCAGCATCAGTTTAATCATACCACAATTAAAAATGCAACCGTAGGTATTTTGATGGATTATAACGATGAAACAGCAAATCCTACACTCACATTAAAAAACACCCAAATTCACAATAGTGCATCGATAAATTTATGGGGAAAAACAGCAGATATTTACGCTGAAAACAGCGTGTTTGGTAGCGCCGGACAGGCATCTTTTTTTGGGAATATCGGTGGTAAGTATCACTTCGTACATTGTACGTTTGCAAATTATTGGAACAAAAGTTTCCGTAATAATCCAGCAGTACTGCTTAATGACTACACCCCTCTTGATAACGAAACAAACTTTATCAAACCTCTAGAAAAAGCAACTTTTGACAATTGTATTATTGAGGGAAGTCAATTTGTGGAGTTTTTTGCAGAGCAAGAAGGTACAGGCGCTTTCAATTTCAAGCTAAACCATACGGCAATACAGTTTGAAAGTTCAAGCCAATCCGTGATTGACAATCCATTTTTTGATTGGAATAACACGACGTACTACAACCAAATTATTAGTAATGGTGAACCAGCGTTTGTAATGCCTGAAGAAAATGATTTGCGCATTTCACAAGAAAGCGACTTTATCCAAAAAGGGGAAGCGACTATTGGCACGCAAGTCCCAACAGATTTGTTAGGTGTTCAGCGTAGCTCACCACCCGACCTTGGTGCATATCAGCACGTTGTAATTAAAGATTAGGCGTTAAAAAGTGGACGATGTGCCATCATCGCATGCACTTGTTCTCCAACGCCAGCAAGTACCGTTTCATCCTCTGGGTTTTGAATAACCTCATCAATCAAAGAAACTATTGGCTCCATATCGGCAGCGACTAATCCCCTAGTGGTTATGGCAGCTGTTCCAAAGCGAATTCCAGAAGTAACAAATGGTGATTTATCATCAAAAGGCACCATGTTTTTATTTGCGGTAATCTCAGCTTTCACAAGGGCTTGCTCAGCTTGTTTCCCTGAGATGTTTTTGTTGCGTAAATCAACAAGCATCATGTGGTTGTCTGTGCCACCCGAAATAAGGTTGTAACCTCTATCTACAAATGCTTTTGCCATGGCTTGCGCATTTTCACGTACACGTAAAATATAATGCAAGAAATCGTCGGTTAAAGCTTCTCCAAATGCAATAGCTTTAGCACCCACAACATGCTCAAGGGGTCCACCTTGGTTACCAGGAAAAACAGCCAAATCCAAAAGCGATGACATCATACGTAAATTACCGTTTTTGAGTTTTAATCCAAAAGGGTTTTCATAATCTTGTCCCATCATCATCAAACCGCCACGAGGACCACGAAGGGTCTTGTGTGTGGTAGTCGTTACCACATGGCAGTGCGGCATTGGATCGTTTAAAATTCCCTTGGCAATAAGTCCTGAGGGGTGGGAAATGTCTGCCAACAAAAATGCGCCAACGCTATCTGAAATTTCTCTAAAGCGTTTAAAATCAATGTCTCTTGAGTAAGCAGATGCACCAGCGATAATCATTTTGGGCTTTTCACGCGCTGCAATTTCTTCAATAACATAATAATCCAAACGCCCCGTTTCTTTATCTACACCATAAAAAACAGCCTCATACAATCGTCCAGAAAAGTTTACAGGCGAACCATGTGTCAGGTGACCTCCGTGTGATAAATCAAACCCCATGATTTTATCTCCAGGCTTGATAAATGCGTGATACACCGCCGTATTGGCTTGCGATCCCGAGTGTGGCTGCACATTAGCATAGGCAGCGCCAAACAATGCTTTTGCTCTATCAATGGCAATAGTTTCGATTTCATCAACTACCTCACAACCACCGTAATAACGCTTTCCAGGATAGCCTTCGGCGTATTTGTTTGTAAGAATAGAGCCCGTGGCTTCCATGACTTGTGGACTGGTAAAATTCTCTGAAGCGATTAACTCCACACCATTTATTTGGCGTTCTTTTTCGGCTTCAATTAACTCAAAAATTTGTGCGTCACGTTGGATATTCATAGCTAAAAGTAAAGCACAAAAATAGCCAAACAGCACAAGACAAAGTACTAAAATTGACCGTTTTATTAAAAACAAATGAACATAAATCAGAAGGTTATACTTTTGTAGCATGCAAAAGCCGATTAACATAAAAAACAAACGAGCGCGTTTTGAGTACGAACTCATGGATCAATACACCGCTGGGATTGTGTTAACAGGTACGGAAATAAAATCTATTCGTGCCGGAAAGGCTTCTATTGCAGAAAGTTTTTGTGCATTCAGTGAGCAAGGCGAACTTTTTATTATCAATATGCACATTGAAGAATACAGTCATGGAGGTTATGTAAACCACCGCACCAAAGGAGACCGAAAACTACTTTTGCAACGAAAAGAATTGCGAAAACTACTCAAACAGGTACAAAATGTGGGGCTTACCATAGTGCCACTACAGGTGTTCTTAACAGATAAAGGATTGGCAAAAGTACGCATTGCTTTGGCGAAAGGGAAGAAAATTCACGACAAGCGGGAAACCCTAAAAGACCGTGATAACAAACGGCAACTTGATCGTGTAAAAAAGAATTTTAAACGCTAATTTTTATCTTGTAAAAGCGGTACAAAACGAAAATCGCCAAGTTCTAATTTTTGAAAATCGTTATCCGAAGTTCGGGTGATAACAGTCATTTTCTGATTGGCTTCGCCAACAGGAATCACCATCCTTCCCCCTACAGCCAATTGTGCTAATAAGGCTTCTGGAACTGAGGGCGCACCTGCCGTTACAATAATTCTATCATATGGCGCTTGTTCGGGGTACCCTTTGTATCCATCTCCAAAAATGAGCTTCTTTGGTTTGTATCCCAGTGCGGGTAACCGCTTAAGACTGGTGCGAAACAACTCATGCTGACGCTCAATTGAATAGACCTCTGCACCAATATGACACAACACCGCCGTTTGATAACCAGAACCTGTGCCAATTTCCAACACTTTCATTCCGGGTTTGAGATGCAATTGCTCACTTTGGAATGCCACGGTGTAAGGTTGTGAAATGGTTTGTTCAGCGCCAATGGGAAATGCTTTATCCTGATAGGCATGATCCACAAAACTACTATCCAAAAAAAGGTGACGCGGAATGTCGCCTATGGCGTTTAGAACGGCTGCTTGGGTAATCCCTTTTTGCTCTAAAACCAAAACCAATTGGCGTCGTTTTCCCTGATGCTTGGTTGTGTCCTGCTTCATCTGCCCAAAAATACAAAATCAACTGTCTGCCCGCCACTTAATCTTGTTACATTTGTAGCATGAAAAGGAAGTTGAAAGCTGGTGTATTGGGTGCAGGGCATTTGGGTAAAATCCATTTGCGCTTGTTGCATCAATCTGAAAAATATGATTTGGTTGGTTTTTACGATGAAAACAAAACCGTAAGAGATAGTAT
>JAFMFL010000048.1 GCA_017856205.1 Flavobacteriaceae bacterium | reverse complement strand
TTATTTCAACGAAAATTTTTACAAAAACCCATTTACTTTTTTGGTAATATTGGACTTGCTTTGTTTGGCTCGGGCACGTTATTAGGACTTTATTTTTTGGTGCTCAAAATCATGGGAGAAGATATTTGGGGACGACCGTTACTCATTTTGGCGGTGTTGCTTATTGTAGTAGGGGTGCAGTTTTTCAGTATTGGAATTTTATACGATTTGCTCATGAAAACCTACTTTGAGTCGCAAGACAAAAAGCCATTTCGAATACGTAAAGTTTCTCGCTTCGATGCGTAAGCAACTACTTAAATTGCTGCAGTTAGGCATAAGTGCCCTATTTGTTTATTTATTCATTAAACAACTCAATACCAACGTATTAATCGAAGTTCTTTTTGACGTGCATTGGGATTTTTTGATTTTGGCAATGGTCTTTTTTCTATTATCACAATACCTGTCTTCGCTGCGTTTGTTGGGGGTGTTTCGATACTTTTCGTTTCCGCTGCAACCAAATTCCAATCACCGTCTTTACCTCTTAGGAATGTTTTATAATTTCTTTTTGCCAGGAGGGATTGGCGGCGATGCCTACAAGGCACTAAAGCTGCACAAAACATTTGAATGGTCTTGGAAAATAGTAGGCAAAGCATTGGTATTAGACCGCGCCATAGGTTTGGGTGCCTTGCTGTGTTGCGCCCTTCTCCTTGATTCAAAACGCATACTACCTATTGACTTTGGGTGGCGTATTCCAATTTTTGTGGCGCTTATTTTTTTGGGGTATGCAGCAACCGAACTTATTTTCAAAAGCAAAGCGATTTATGTTAAAACCTTGCTTTGGAGTTTCGCAGTGCAGGTAATGCAGTTATTAAGTGTTGCTAGTATTGTTATGGCGTTGGGTATTGAGGGTTCATTTATCCAACCCTTACTACTGGTGTTCCTGCTTTCTGCAGTTGCTTCCATTGTTTCGTTTGCAGGGCTAGGCCTACGTGAGTATTTATTTTTACAAAGCGGAACCTGGCTTGCCATTTCACCTGAGCTAACCGCTTCCGTTGGCGTTTGGTTTACATTGCTTACGGCTGAGGTATCTTTTTTTGGGATTTACTATATGCTTTTTGACAAGCGACTCCGCCTTAGCTGTGATAATACTCGTGATACCACGCCACAAAATGACGCAAGCCCTCTTTAAGCGGTGTATGCCCAATAGCACCAATATAGGATTCTAGTGCACTTACGTCGGCGTGAGTTTTGTACACATCTCCGGGTTGCATAGGCTTGTTTTGGCGAATGAATTGTTTTTCGGCAATATCTTCCATTAGGGTTATAAATTCCTCCAAAATAATGGGTTGTGCGTTTCCAATATTAAACAGGCGGTAGTTTGGACAAGAGGCTTTGCTATCTTTTTGGACTAACTTTAGGATAGCTGCCGCAATATCGCCCACATAGGTAAAATCACGTTGTAAGTCACCGTTATTAAATACCTGAATAGGCTTGTCTGCAAGCAGGGCTTTTAAAAATAACATAGGCGCCATATCAGGTCTTCCCCAAGGGCCATAAACGGTAAAAAAGCGCAACCCCGTGGTGTTTAGCCCGTGCAAATGGCTGTAGGAGTGTGCCATCAACTCATTTGCTTTTTTGGTTGCGGCATACATACTTATGGGGTGGTCAACACGGTCTTCCAAGCTATAGGGTACTTTCTTTTGATTCCCATACACCGAACTACTTGAGGCGTAATACAACTGTTTGATATGGTGGTTTTTGCTGGCGTCAAGGATATTAAAAAAACCATTAATGTTAGTTGTCACATATGGTTCGGGATGTTTTAGCGAATACCGAACGCCTGCTTGTGCAGCCAAATGAATAACCGTATCAAATTGTTCGCGCTCAAAAAGACGGTTGATTTCTTCAGAATCAACAATATCCATTCGTTCAAAACGAAAACTACCTTGTAATGAAGCATCTAGTTGATTTAATTGGTTTAACCGGGCTTCTTTTAAACTCACGTCGTAGTAGCTATTCATATTGTCAAGACCAACAATGTGATAACTGTTTTCAATGAGTAGTTTACTCACGTGATATCCAATAAATCCGGCTGCACCTGTAACTAAAATTTTATTCATCAATTTCTAATCAGTTTTTTTGAAGATACGTTGAGAAATCCAATCGCCAACCCAAACACAAATTAAGCCTAATAACACTCCTGCAACAACATCAGCCACAAAATGCTGAAACAAAAATACACGAGAATACCCTACTAACAATATAGCGGCGTAAAGCATTAGGCGCTTATATGGCAGCTGCACATAGCGCATTAGAAAAAATCCATAAGTGGCTGCAGATGCCGTATGCCCAGAGGGAAATGACCTAAATCGATGAAATGACAACGCAAAATCATCTGGATTCCATCCTTGTGGGAGGGTAGTAAAATGGGCAATGGGTCTAGTCACATCAGGGAAAATAAGTTGCTTGAATACATAAATCCCAATTCCCATCAACGCAGAAACGATTAAAAAATTAATTAGTTCTGCTTTGACATGAAGTTTTTTCTGTGTAGCAACAATCCATGCCAGTCCAAAAATGGCTAGCGCAAACCACCCATCGCCCATAAAGGTGATGATGTTAAAGACAGGAAAAAGTTCTGGAGCAACAAATAGGTTGAATGGGAGTTCCAACGTTCCTCTTTTGAAAAAAGCCAGAGGCAACAGCAGCACGTGAAGTGCGCCAAAAAATAGCAAGTATTTGGAAGATCGTTTTGCTGAAAGAAGGCGTATAGGTTGCATTTTGCAAATATAGCATCAAATTATAGTGTAAATTTGTACCTCTATGAAAAAGGTTATCATTATCGGTTCGGGGTTTTCTTCCCTTTCCGCAGCATGTTATTTGGCTAAAAAGGGGCATTCGGTCCAAGTGCTTGAAAAAAATGACTCTTTGGGAGGACGTGCGCGCCAGTTCAAAAAAGATGGATTTACATTTGACATGGGTCCTTCGTGGTATTGGATGCCCGATGTGTTTGAGTCCTTTTTTGGAGATTTCGGCAAGCGTATTTCTGATTATTACGAGCTAGATAGATTAGCCCCCGGCTATCAGGTTATTTTTGGTAAAAAAGACATTTTCCCTGTTGATGATAGCATTCCAAAAATTGCAGCCCGTTTTGATGAAATTGAACCTGGAAGCGGAGCCAAATTAGAACGATTTTTAGCAAAAGCACGCAACAATTACGACATTGCCGTAAAAGATTTGGTGTATCGTCCCGGGATTTCACCGCTCGAACTGGTTACCCCACAAACCGTACGCAAAGTGGGGCTGTTTTTTACCAATATCCGAAAGCAAGTAGAGCAACAATTTCAAAACCCCAAACTGCGTTCGTTATTGCAGTTCCCCGTATTGTTTTTGGGCGCAAAACCCGAAAGCACCCCAGCCTTTTATAACTTTATGAATTATGCCGATTTTGGGTTGGGCACCTGGCACCCCAAAGGAGGGATGTATCAAATTGTAGATGCTATGGTAACCCTAGGAAAATCGTTGGGGGTTACGTATCATACCAGTCATGGGGTAGATGAAATTCTACTTAAAAATGGAAAGGCATGCGGAGTGCGTGTAGGCACAACTACTTTTGATGCTGATATTGTTATTTCAGGGGCAGATTATCACCATACCGAGACTTTGCTACCCAAAGAAAACCGTGCCTACAGCGAAACCTATTGGGACAAAAAAACCTTTGCGCCTTCATCGTTGCTGTTTTACATTGGACTGGACAAAAAATTGGATTCGCTTGCGCATCATAACCTCTTTTTTGATGTAGATTTTGACGCACACGCCAATAGCATTTATGACACACCAGAGTGGCCCAACGATCCGTTATTCTATGTGAATTTGCCCTCCCAAAGTGATCCTTCAATGGCACCCAAAGGGAAAGAAGCCTGTTTTATTTTGATTCCCATTGCACCCAACTTGGAAGATACCCCAGCGCTCAGGCAAAAATATTTTGACATTGTTTTGGAGCGTATGGAGCAACTTACAGATACAGCGATCAAGCCGCACATCATGTTTAACGAATCGTTTTGTGTTAAAGAATTTAAAGAAGTATATAATTCATACAAAGGCAATGCGTACGGCATGGCAAACACACTTTTGCAAACGGCATTTTTGCGTCCAAAAATGAAAAGTAAAACAGTGGACAATTTGTTCTTTACAGGGCAACTCACTGTACCTGGTCCAGGTGTACCCCCAGCACTGATTTCAGGAAAAATAGTTTCGGAATTCATTTAATCAAACTTCTTAAATATGCATACCATTTTTCATCCAGCAGATTCTAGGGGAAGTGCCAATCACGGTTGGCTTGAGGCAAAACACAGCTTTAGTTTTGCTGGTTGGTTCAACCCCGAGCGTGTTCAGTTTGGCGCATTGCGCGTACTAAACGATGATATTATTCAAGGTGGAATGGGGTTTGGCACACATCCGCACGACAATATGGAGATTGTTACCATTCCTCTTCGTGGCGACTTAGAGCACAAAGACAGTATGGGAAATACGGAGGTCATCAAAGAAGGGGAAATTCAGGTAATGAGTGCTGGAACGGGCGTTTATCACAGCGAGTATAACAAAAATCCCGACAAAGAAATTAACCTGTTGCAATTGTGGATTTTTCCAAACAAACGCAATGTAGCACCGCGTTATGCGCAAATCCCTATTCATACGCTACATAAAAAAAATGAGCCGTTTCAAATTCTATCCCCTAATCCAGAAGATCAAGGCGTTTGGATTCATCAAAATGCTTGGTTTCATATGTTGGATTTGGATGCTGAAAAATCGGTTTATTATGACCTAAAAGCAGAAGGCAACGGGGTGTATGCGTTTGTTATTGAAGGCGAAGCTGAAATTGGCGAACAGCTTTTGGGCAAGCGAGATGCGCTAGGTATCACAGAAACCGCTACCTTTGAGGTTACCGCTCACCAAAAGGCACAAATTTTATTGATAGAAGTGCCTATGGTTGTGGGTTAAATCCGAGCCCTATGCACAAACAATCTTTTTATATTTCTGGTATCACCTGCGCAAACTGTGTAAAAGCTGTAACTAAAGCATTGGAAACGATTGACGGCGTTTCGTCGATTTCTATTGATCAAAAATCGGGTAAGACAATACTGCAAGCAAACCGTTCCATTTCAGAAAAGGAACTTGAAAATGCATTGCCCAAAAAGTATGCTTTAGTACCGCAAGAGGTGCAGCCAACTTCAAAGCTTAAGCAGCTTTTTCCATTGTTTTTGATTTTTGGATTTATGCTGCTAACGGTTTTTAGTGTTCACCTAGAAACACAACAAACAAATGCGATGATGCTTGACTTTATGGCGTTGTTTTTTATGGTCTTTTCGTTTTTTAAGTTTTTGGATTTAAAAGGGTTTCAAGCGGTGTTTAAAACCTATGACCCACTTGCTGCAGCAGTGCCCATTTACGGCTGGTTATATCCATTTATAGAATTGACACTCGGCATATGCTATCTTATTGATTTTGTTTCACCATCCGTTTTAATAATCACTGTAATTGTACTGGGAATTACTACTGTGGGTGTGCTTCGGGTTTTGCTGCAAAAGCGCAACATCAAGTGTGCCTGTTTGGGGAGTGTCTTAAATCTTCCCATGACGGAAGCCACGTTTATAGAAAACGCTATCATGCTTGTTATGGCAGGAAGTTTATTGGCTTAATTGCGACACAAAATTGTTTAAAGCCGTATCAAAGTTAGCACGAAGGTCAACGTTGGTAATACCGTTGATATCGTCATAATTTTCGTTGAAGGAAGGCAATGAAAAGGTTGGGATATTTGGGCGTTCTCTGGACAATCGTAAATGGGCGAGTTCCAAGACTGTAATGGCACCCCGAGCGCCTGTTGAGGTGCTTAACAAAAACATGGGTTTGCCACACCAAATGGGTTTTTCCAATCTAGAAATCCAATCAAAAATGTTTTTGAATGCGGTGGTGTAAGCACCGTTATGCTCGGCAAATGAAATGATGATGCCATCGGCTGCCGTTAGAGCAGCTTTAAAATCAAACGCCAATTCTGGAATACCTTCTTTTTCGCGGTCTGTGCTGTATAAAGGCATTTCAAAATCATTTAAATCTAACAAATTAATGTTAGCGTTGGGCACTTGCTTAGCAGCAAAATGGGCCAATTTTCGATTAATAGAATTTTGACTCGAACTTGCCCCAAAGGCAACAATGTTGGGCATAGCTAATTTTTTTTGCTAAGATAATCATTCTTTATATGAAGTGTACTTTGCTAGGGAAGGGCAATTTTTGCCAAAAATGCTGAGTATTTTTTCTTTTCTTCTGAGGTTATCCAAACGGTTTTCTCATCAATAATAGACACCGCTTCAATTTGTGCGCCTATAAAATCGAGTTCGTATTGTTTAATGGAAAGATTTGGGTTTGGAGCAAGAGAAAAATCATTAATCACAAACAGAAATTGACGTTTGTCTTTTCGGTATGCCGTTAGCACTAAGGTTTTGGTTTTATGATGGTAATCCGCCCCTGTAATCAGTGCCCCAACAGGCAGAGAGCCTATTTTTTTTGCAGCTGCATTTTCTTTAGAAACCACATAAAGTTCTGTGGTTTTGGTGCTTCTATTTTTGGTAAAAACAATAAGATTATCCTCAATAAAAATCAGCCCCTCAGCATCAAAGGGAGAGGCTTGCTGAAATCCAAAGTTTTGTTGTTCAGGATAATAAAAGGGTATGGAATCCAAAACTTCTGCACCATCATTTGTAATCGAAACCTCCAAAAGATACAAGTTTTTTCGTGTTCCGAAATTGTTCCCCATATCTGCCACAACAAGCTTTCCATTTGCTGTGGTAATATCCTCCCAATCAATATTACTGTGGTTATTTAGCTTCTTTTTGGCAAGGAGTTTTCCTTTTGTACTTATGGCATATAAGGCAGCCTCGTTCCCTGAATCATTGTGTGTCCAGAGTGTATCGTTAAGTTGGGTTAGTCCCGAAGTTTCTTCGAGAACCAACGGCAGGTTGTATTTTTCCAATACTTTTTGCCCAAAAGCGTTGCCTGCTAGTAGCAAGGAAAACAAGAATAATTTGGTCAGTCTAAAAGGGGTTTGATGTGATTCCAATTGATGAATTTAAAGTTTTGTGGTTTGTTTCCGTTTTCGCCGTCCTGCACAATAAGTATGCCGTTAGGAAACGTTGGTGTTTTTAGACTGGTTACGTCAAGACCGTCTGTTTCTTGTACGCCATCCACAACGCCATCTTTGATTTGAATAGTATTTTTCAATTGTAAACTTTCCCGGTCAATAAATGCATAGGCATTTGAACCCTGTATAGACATTACAATCCAACCGCTTCCGTCTTCGTTTTCACGAAGGGCAAGCCCTTCAAAATCTGGCTTTAGTTTGTCTTTATCCACTTCCAAAATCATGGTTTTTTCATTGGCTTTCCACGGCAAAGCATTCAACTGCCACAGTCCACGCTCTTCTTCAGCGACATATAATTTATGGTTGTTTGGATCAACGACAAGCCCTTCAACGGTTTTGCCAAACTTTAGTTTGCGCACCAATGCCATGCGTACTTTTTTGCCTTGCAATCCAATTTGATATTGCCAAACGCTTCCTTTTTTGGTACTCACAATAACATAAGGCTGCTCAGCAAGGTAGGTGGTAATGCCATACACTTCTTTTAGCGGCACTTTAACGTCTTGAATTTCGGTGAGTGAACCGTCAGGTTTAAGAAACGCAAAGGTGATGGTTTCTGCAGTTCTGTTGGAAGCGCAAATCAGCGGTAAATCGTTATTGAGGATGTTATTTGGGGTAAACAATGCCACATTGTTGGGTCTGCCAACAGGGTATTGGTGTAATTTTTCACCTTCTAAATTATAGGTAATTAGTCCATATTTTTTGTCTGTTGCTACAACTATGGATTTTGTTGCATCATTGGGGTTTTCCCAAATGCAGATATCGTCTGCGGCATCGTCAACAGAAACAACAGGCTCCGTTTCTAGGGTGGCTTCAACTTGGGGAAAAGCAAAAGAGCGAACCGAAGTCCGCTCTTGTGCAATTACCGTGAAACCAAAAGCTAGTGTTAAGATTCCAGCGATATAATTCATTATAAGTCGATTTTAAGACCTAAGTTCCAACTCATTTGGTAGTACTCAAGCTGCATGGTTTTTGCCTTTTCACCTTGGTAGTAGCGCAACGGTTGGTTGGTCAAGTTTTTAGCTTCAGCAAATAAACGAATTTTATCCGTTACGTTGTAAGAAGCGTTTAGGTCTAAGAACTTTTGCTCGTCATAATAACGATCTTCCCATGCTGCTCCGCCAAGCTCGTCAAGCTGCTCACCAGCGTAGTTATAGGATGCTCTAACAAAAAACTTACCAGCTTCGTATGCCAACGAAACGTTATACATGTTCTCAACTGCACCTACCAATGGAACATCATTTCTTCCTTCTACGCTATCCGTATCAGAATCTGTGAAGGTATAGTTTGCTGCCAAGTTAAGGTTGTCTGTAAGTTGTTGTTGTAACGCAACTTCAAAGCCAAATACGCTAGCACTTTTACCGTTTCTTTTTTGAGTAAACCTGTAATCGGTAACTCCGTTATAGGTGTATCCATCTGTAGAATAGGTGTAAATCCAGTTATCTATAGACTTATAAAATAATCCACCAGAAATAATACCTGTATTACCCATATACTTTTCTGCCATGATATCAAAGTTATTAGATACAGTAGCTTCTAAGTCAGAGTTTCCGTACTCCACTTCAGCGTCGTCAGAATTAGAGTACTGATAAGGTACTAAGTCATAGTAATCTGGTCGTGCCAAAGATTTAGAGTAAGCAGCAGTTACATTGAAACTGTCAGAGAAATTGTGTCGAATGTTGATACTAGGTAAGAAATTCGTGTAATCTTTAGAACCAGTAGTTTCAGTGATATCAGTTGGCAACTTATCTGTTTCCTCGTCAAAAATTTGACCCACATAGCTAAGGTCTGTGTTTTCTACACGGAAACC
>JAFMFL010000047.1 GCA_017856205.1 Flavobacteriaceae bacterium | reverse complement strand
CATACCATAGTTTGTATAGGTTTCTACTAACGCAAGATGATTTTTTTCAGATTCATTAAAATCTTCCATCCGTTGAGTGTCTTGCTCAAATATGGCTTCCCAGGGCGGAAAAACAAAAACTTTGTCGTAGGTAAAATTTTTGCAATCTGCCTCCATACCGCAAGGAATGTCATGTCCCAACTCATGTAAATAAGCCACCACATCGTGAATGCCACGGTCATATAATTGCACGGGGAGCGCACTTTCTATAAAGTAATCGTGAAGCCTGTTTTCAAAAAGCGTCTCGCTAAATGCCAATGGGTTTTCCAAAAAAGGACGATGAATGCCTTTGGCTTGTGCTGCCGAAATAACAGCCCTTGACACTTCGCTATAGCAAGAAATTTCAGCATGACTTACACTGTTAAGTAAAGTGGTTTTTCCACTTGCAGGTGCGCCGGTCAGCACTACTTTTTGTTTTTTAAGCATACACAAATGTCGGGATTTGTAACCTTTTCCAAAACTGTATCTTTGCACTACGCAATACGCTATGAAAGACGATACGTTTTACCAACGCTTTTACCAACAACTTTTAGACACGAGTTCTTGGCCGGGTGTGTATGTATTTAAATTTATTGTACCTGCATCTGGTAATGCCGAAGAAACACTAAGCGCCCTGTTTGCAAACGATGAAGTTAAGACTTCTGTCCGTGCTTCGAGCAAGGGTAAATACAACAGCATTTCTGTTTCGGGAACTTTTGATAGCCCTGATGTAATCATTGAGAAATATAAGCAGGCAGCTAAAATTCCAAATATCATCCAGCTCTAATCTTTTTTTATTAGTTTTACCCTTAAATAATCCTCCTTGATAGAAAATCTTCAATATAACAACGAACGCTCGCAATTGGCGATACCCGAATACGGTCGTCATATTCACAAAATGATTCAGCAAGTAATGGCTGAAGAAGACAAAGAACAACGCAATAAACAAGCCCAGGCCATTATTGGTATCATGGGCAATCTTAATCCACACTTACGTGATGTTGCTGATTTTCAGCATAAACTTTGGGACCAATTGTTTATTATGTCCGATTTTAAATTGGATGTAGATGCACCTTTTCCAAAGCCAGATGCCGAAGTATTGGCAGCACCGCCAACTCCGTTAGACTACCCGCAGTCATACCCCAAATACCGTTTTTACGGGAATAATATCAAGGGAATGATTGATGTGGTGGTAGATTGGGAAGAAGGCGAACTCAAAGAAGCCTTGATTTATGTGATTGCGAATCACATGAAAAAATGTTTTTTGAATTGGAACAAAGACACCGTTAAAGATCAAGTTATTTTTGATCATTTAGCAGAGCTTTCGGGTGGAAAGATTGTACTCACTGGCAAAGGAGAAGTCTTAACCGATTCTGAAAATCTAATCCGTTTATCAAATAAACGATTTGGCAAAGGCGGTAGTAGAAGCAAGCATAAAAAATATCGAAACCCAAAGCAACGTCGCAAGTAAATGGGAGCGTTTAAGATTACTGGCGGTGTACCTCTTTCTGGGGCTATTCAACCTCAAGGAGCTAAAAACGAGGCACTACAAATTCTGTGCGCCGTTTTGCTCACTCCTGAGCCTGTAACCATAAGCAACATCCCTGATATTATTGATGTAAATAAACTCATTGGTATTCTTGTTAAATTAGGTGTAAAAGTTGAAAAGCACAGCGCTGACAGCTACACTTTTCAAGCAGATGCGGTGGATATTGATTATCTCCAATCCGATGATTTTAAGCTAGCCGGACGCGGACTGCGTGGCTCAATAATGATTGTTGGCCCTTTGTTGGCTCGTTTTGGGAAGGGATTTATCCCAAAACCTGGCGGAGATAAAATTGGTCGTCGCAGACTGGATACTCACTTTCAAGGATTTATAAAGCTTGGCGCAACATTTCGATACAACAAAGAAGAGTATTTCTATGGCGTTGAAGCCGATGAATTACACGGGACCTATATGTTGTTAGACGAAGCCTCTGTAACTGGAACGGCAAACATTGTCATGGCTGCCGTGCTTGCCAAAGGCACTACTACCATTTATAATGCAGCCTGCGAGCCGTATCTGCAACAGCTCTGTAATATGCTTGTGCGAATGGGTGCAAAAATCTCTGGTATTGGCTCTAATTTATTGGTCATTAAGGGCGTTGAATCACTCGGTGGAACCGAGCATCGCATCTTGCCCGATATGATTGAAATCGGTAGTTGGATTGGACTTGCAGCACTTACCCAAAGTGCGCTAACCATAAAAGATGTAAACTGGGAATATTTGGGACAGATTCCAGATGTATTTCGACGATTGGGAATTACTATTGAGCAAAAAGGCGATGATATGTTTATTCCCGCACACACCAATGGTTACGAAATTCAAAGCTACATTGACGGCTCTGTTATGACTATTTCGGATGCCCCTTGGCCAGGATTTACCCCCGATTTGTTGAGTATTATTCTTGTGGTGGCAACCCAAGCCCGTGGCAGTGTGTTGGTGCATCAAAAAATGTTTGAAAGTCGCTTGTTCTTTGTGGATAAACTTATAGACATGGGGGCTAAAATTATTTTGTGTGATCCACACCGTGCTAATGTTATCGGTCACGATTTCAAATCAACGCTGAAAGCCACTACCATGACATCACCCGATATTCGTGCAGGGATTTCATTGCTCATTGCGGCTCTTTCTGCAAAAGGCACAAGCACCATTTTCAATATTGAACAAATTGACCGTGGGTATCAAGATATTGATACACGCCTTCGTGCGTTGGGTGCTCAGATTGAGCGTATCTCCTAAAAAATTATCGCTTAGAAACCTTGTTGTTGCTGATGCCTCTTTGGCGGGAACATTTAAATCGCCCTACTTCGTCTGAACGTTTTTTTGTGTGCTTGGTTTTTCTTCCCTGAACACGCTTTCTCCACAACTTAAAACTACTCGGCTTCATATTGCGTCGCATGATGTCAATCACTTCTTGTTCTTTAAGTCCAAATTGCATCTTAATCGCATCGAAAGGCGTACGGTCTTCCCAGCCCATTTCTATAATGCGATCTATTTCTTTTTCGTTGAGTTTTTTGTTCATATAACGCTCTAAAAACTACTTTGAGATGGAGGTTTATTACTTAAAACAAATCCGGATTTTCCATGATTTCATAGGCTCGCGCCTTAATTTGTGCCAACTCCTCAGGATTGATTTTGCCCAGTAAATTATACATCATACCCATACGGTTATTCCCTTTGAGCTCCGCTCTTTTATCGTCCAAAAAATTCCAATACAAACTATTAAATGGACATGCATTTTCGCCTGTACGTTTCTTTTTGTCATAACTGCATTGCGCACAATAGTTGCTCATTTTGTTTACATACGACCCCGACGAAACATAGGGTTTAGTGGCTAAAATTCCACCATCGGCATACTGGCTCATACCACGAGTGTTTGGAAGCTGAACCCATTCCACCGCATCGGCATAAATACCCAAATACCAATCGTCCACCTCATCTGGATGGGTTTGCAATAGCAATGCAAAATTCCCTGTAATCATCAAGCGTTGAATGTGATGTGCATAGGCATTTTCCAAACTGTTTTTGATGCTGGTTTTAAGGCAATTCATTTTGGTATTTCCTGTCCAATAAAAATTTGGAAGTTTCCCAAAATTATTCAGTTCATTTTTCTGTTTGTATTGAGGCATTTCTTTCCAATAGAGTCCCCGAATATATTCGCGCCAACCTAAAATTTGACGTACAAAACCCTCAATTTGTGAAAGATTAATGGCGTCATCTTTTCTATACGATTCAATAGCACGTTCAATCACTTCATCAGGTGAGATGAGTTTGACATTTAAACTAAATGAAATGCGTGCATGAAACAAATTGGTTTCTTCTTGATGCATGGCATCTTGGTAAGTGCCAAAATCTTGAAGCAAGTGTTCGCAGAAATAGTTTAATTGTTCAAGCGATTCTTCTCTAGACACCGCAAATAAAAACGATGCAGCATCGAAGATGCCTAAAGTATCAATTTTAGTTTCAACTACTTGATTATAAATTTCTTGCGCCAGTGTCGCATCGGGTTGATAGGGTGGAGGTATAACACCGCCTTTCCACGTATTTCTATTAAACTTATCGTAATTCCAGCTTCCCCCTTCTGGTTGACCGTCCACCATTAGGTATTGATGTTTTTTCCGCATGTAACGGTAAAAAAACTCCATGACCAAAGCCTTTTTGCCTTCATAGAACTCCGCTAATTCGGTTCGAGTTGTCAAGAAATGCTCTGTATCAATAACATGTGTTGGTATATCTAGAGAGCTTCCAAAATCTTTTAGTTGCTTATCCAATCGATACTCATCTGGTAGTTGATAGGCAAAGGAAGACGCGTTAAGCAAGGCTACTACTTTTTCAATGTTTTTAGTTAGGTTTTGGGTGTTGTTTGGATCGTCAATGGTGTAGTATATTACGGTATGCCCATCTTCCTCTAGCTTTCGAGCAAAAGTGCGCATTGCAGCAAAGAAGGCTACTACTTTTTGCACATGATGGCGTACATAATCCGTTTCTTGTCGCATCTCAAACATCACGTAACAAACTTGATTATTTGGTTCAATAAACCAAGTGTGATTTTCGTTGAGTTGATCGCCAAGAATGAGTCGTACTTCCATTAGAAAAGTGTTGTTTGAAGCCAAGTTTTTTGATAGGTATTTTTGGGGTCATAACGTTCTGCTTGCCAAGCAATGTTAAACTTTCGATCTCGTGGATCGTTGCCCACGCCTGCATTATACATCCAGTTGCCGTAATTGCTGTGCACATCATAATCAATTAGCATGGCTTCAAAGTAAGCTGCGCCAATGCGCCAATCCAAATGCCATTCTTTGCTGAAAAAACTCGCTGCGTTTTGCCTTCCTCGATTACTCATAAATCCGGTGGAAGCTAGCTCTCGCATATTTGCATTTACAAAGGGTTCGGGCGTATTGCCATCAATCCATTTTTGGACGCGAGGTTTATCCGTTTCCCAGTCATATGATATGTCCAAAACCCCACCTATTTTGAATATCTTATTTCCATGTTTTAGGGAGATGTACTTAAAATAGTCGCGCCAAATAAGTTCAAAAACAAGCCAATAGGTGGAGTCATTTTTGACGACGCTTTGCTCATACTTTTTCACTTCAGCATAAATAGATCTTGCCGAAATTGAACCAAATGCCATCCAAAGCGATAGCTTAGAACTGTATTTTTTCCCCAACAAACCGTTCCGTGTTTTTTTATAATAGGAAAGTTGCTTGGTATCCCAGAAATATTCTTGAATGCGTTCCCATGCCGCTGTTTCGCCTCCCACAAAAGGCACTGCAGTTCTGTGGTCGTTGGAAATGCTTTCATACCCCAATGCATCGAGTGTTGGTAGTGCTGGAACGTTAGTTAAAAGGTTTTCAGTCGGCATGGGCTCAGGTATGCCAATGGGCGGCCTGACCTTACTTTGCTTCTCGCATTTTTTTCTAAAAACCGTAAAGATTTCCGGAATGTTCGAAATTTCCATGGGAATATCGTCAGGATGTAACAAGAATTGGTCGTAATACCAATGTGTGTTGATGGTTTTTGGGATTTGTGCTGTTTCTTCTACTTCTTCTTGTGTCCATTCAGATTGCCCATATATGTCGCTTATCTGATATTTTTCCTGCATTTGGCGTAGTGCTTCTGTCCAATTACCAACGGATACCCACAAAGAGATGTTTAAACGCGCTAAATCTTTTTGAAGTTGGGTTAATGTTTGTAGAAGAAACTGGGCGCGAAAGCGTTCCATTTTTTTAAACCCCCAGGGTGTTTCGTTTAGCCAATTTTCAGGAAGGTGATACACCCCAATAACACGATTGTGGCGATTTATGGCATGCGTCAGCGCCTGATTGTCATTAATACGCAAATTGTTCCGAAACCAAACTATCGCTACTGTTTTTGTCGTCTGCATTTTTCGCTACAATATTTTACCTGTTCCCAATTTTTACTCCATTTTTTGCGCCACACAAAAGGAAGCTTGCATACCACACAAACCTTTTGTGGTAAATGTTCCTTTTTGACACCTCTCATGTTGCCAATCCGGCTTTATACGTTTCCAAACATCGCTCTCGCGCCATTTTGTGATCCACCATTTTAGGGGGATACGATAGCGATTGATATTCAGGTACCCACTTTTGAATGTATTTATGGTCTTTGTCAAATTTTTTGACCTGTTCAGTGGGGTTAAATACTCTAAAATAAGGTGCTGCATCAACGCCGCAACCCGCTACCCATTGCCAATTACCCACATTACTGGCTTGCTCATAATCAAGTAATTTTTCAGCAAAATAGGCCTCACCCCAACGCCAATCAATCAATAAATGTTTACACAAAAAACTGCCTACCAGCATTCTCACACGATTGTGCATAAACCCAGTTTGGTTGAGTTCACGCATTCCTGCATCAACAAGCGGATAGCCTGTATTTCCTTCACACCATTTTTTAAAATCTTCTTCGTTGTTGCGCCATGCAATGCGATCGTATTGCGGTTTAAAGCTGGAGTGAGTAGTATGTGGGTAATGCCATAAGATTTGCATAAAAAATTCACGCCACACCAGCTCTTTTAAAAAAGTAGGTGGGGTACTTGTGCGTGCCCTTTGAATGACTTTTCGAATCGATACTGCACCAAATCGCAAATAGACACCTAACCTGCTGGTACTGTCCATAGAAGGGAAATTTCGTGTGTCTTCATAGGCGTCCATCATGCCTTTGGAATCGTTGGCAGTTGGTATGTTATGTTGTCCTTTGCTAAAACCCAATTCTTCTAAAGAAGGGATTTTACCAAATGATGATTTGTAAAGTTTATGGAGTAGCGTTTCAGAGGGGTAATTAGGAATACCTATTTCGTCCATTTTAGCTATCCAAACTCGAGAGAAGGGGGTATAAACTTTATAGGGAGTACTGTCTTTTTTTAGCACTTCGTGTGGGGCAAAAAGCACTTGGTCTTTGAATGTTTTGAATTCAACACCTATCGCAGTAAGTTTTTGCTGCATTTCTTTGTCGCGTGCTCTTGCGTATGGTTCATAATCTTCGTTGGTATAAACAGCAGTAATGTTATAATCGTGGCACCACTTTGGAATCCATTCCAACGGATTTCCTTTTTTCACCAACATACCACTGCCGTTTGCTTGAAAACTTCGGTTTAGCTTTGAGATGTGGGAATGAATAAAGCCAACGCGTGCATCGTTTTTTGGCAATTTGTTAATGATATTTTCATCAAACACAAAAACAGGTAGAACGGCATTAGCTTCCGAAAGCGCGTGAAAAAATCCTGCGTTATCGGTTTCTCGTAAATCTCGACGAAACCAAAATAAAATCATCCATTGACATTTAGAGAAGACATACCGCCATCTAGCCCGAGTACCTGCCCTGTCATCCAGCTGCTTTTTTCTGACAACAAAAACGCAGCTAATTGCGCCACATCTTGCGTCGTTCCAATGCGTTTAAGTGGATGCCTAAGCGCTGCTTTTTCCTTTTTGGCATCGTTGTTTAAAAAACGATTTGCTAGTGGGGTATCTGTAATGGAAGGTGCAATTACGTTTACCCTAACTTTCGGTGCCCATTCTGCTGCTAACGAACGCCCAAGTCCTTCCAAAGCTCCTTTGGATGCTGCTACACTTGCGTGGAAGGGCATTCCGGTTTGTACTGCTACAGTGCTGAAAAGCACCACACTTGCTTGCTCACTTGCAGCCAATAGCGGCTGAAGTTGTTGAAGCGTTTTTACAGCTCCTATCACGTTAATGGAAAAATCTGAGGTAAACGCTTCCAGTTTTAACCCTTTAAAAGGACGTAAATTGATACTTCCAGGACAGTAGGCAAAGCCATCAATTACGGAAGGAAGTTGATCTAAAGGCAATTCGTCTTGTAGCACGTCAAAAGGAATATGCGTAACGTTTTTTCCAGCTAAGCCTTCGTTTGTTCTTGAAGCAACAAAAATTGTTGCGTCAGAAGGTAGTTCGTCAATAATTTGGCTGCCAATTCCATAGCTTCCACCAATTAATAAATATGTTTTGCTCATGCTGTTGAATTAAAAATTTCGTTGAGTGCTTTTTCCCTGTAATCAAAAATTTGCTTGACTTTAGCACGTACAAAAAGGGCATGTGCCAACCATCCAAGTGGACCAAGTGGTAATTTGTAATCCACAATATCCTCCATTACTACACCATTTGATGTTTTTTTGATAAAGTGCTTATGATGCCAAAAAGTATAAGGTCCAAATCGTTGCTCATCGACAAAAAACTCACCTTCTTGAACATGTGTAATTTCGGTTACCCACCTAAACGGAATGCCTAATACAGGGGTAAGACGGTATTGAATTATTTGTCCGGGAAACATCTTGCGCTCAGCGCCAGAAATAATGTCAAATCCCATATAATCTGGGGTGATTCGTTTTAAGTTTTTGGGGTCAGACAAAAAGGTCCAAGCTTGATCAATTGTAGTGGCTAGTTCTTGTCTTGAGGTATATTGGTACATGGCATAGGTTTTACGCAAATATACCTATTTTGTTTAATGTTTATGCACAAAAGTTAAACAAAATTATTTTCTACTCTGTTAAAATAAATTTTTTAGTAGTCTTAATGTTTGGAGGGATTAAAAATTTTAAAGACCACAACTGCCAATGCCATGCCGGCAAACGGCGCGGTGAGGTAAATCCACATGGGTTCCCAATGATTTCCAACAAGTGCCGGTCCTAAAGATCTTACGGGATTCATAGATGCGTTGGTAAGAGGCCCAGCAAACATAGCCTCTAATAATATTACACCACCTACAGCAACTCCAGCCACAGGTCCAATTTCCTTACTTCCAGTGCTAATGTGTAAAATCACCAACATTAAGAAGAATGCTAATAAAAGTTCTAACCAAAACGCACTTTCATGCGGAATAGTTGGGATGGTAGCTCCAATAATGTCACTATTGGGGAGTATTGCTTTAACTGCCATGCTAGCAGCAATGACTCCCGTTGCTTGTGTAAGGACATAGCTAGGTACTTTTTTCCACGAAAATCGTTTGGC
>JAFMFL010000046.1 GCA_017856205.1 Flavobacteriaceae bacterium | reverse complement strand
TGTGGGCGCTGAGGGATTCGAACCCCCGACCCCTTGGGTGTAAACCAAGTGCTCTGAACCAACTGAGCTAAGCGCCCGAAGGGTGCAAATATATAAAAATACATTTGTTCGAAAATTACTTTTTTAGGTGTTTTTTGAGGGCAAAATTTCAGCCACCACAAACACACTTCCGCCCACAAAAATCAAATCGTTTTTGGAAGCTGCTGTTTTGGCTGCAGCAAGAGCGTGTTGTACACTATTGTGTGTGCAAAAACTGAAATCCGACTTCTTAAATTCAACTGCCAATTCAGGCGTATTCATCGCCCTAGGCACATCAGCGGCACATAAATAGTAATGCGCTTTTTTGGGAAGGAATGCTGTTATTTCGCTTACCTTTTTATCTGAAACTACTCCAAAAACAATATGTAAGTTGTCAAATTGTTCCTTTCTTAATTGTGCAAAAACGGCTTGCAATCCCGCTGGGTTATGCGCCACATCTGCAATGATTTTGGGCTGCAGACCAAGTATTTCCCATCGTCCACGCAGGCCTGTGTTTTTAACAACTCGTTGTAATCCATCTATTATATGTGACTCCAAAACTGAAAACTGTGGAAGCACTTGCAATAGTGAAACCACACCATTGATATTTTGTTTTTGATAATCACCCAATAAATCGGTGGAATACTCATGCAGAGAAGCACTATGCAATGGAGCGTTTTTTTGTAACGCAATTTCTTTAAATACAGGTAAGGTTTCAGCATCGTGTTCAGCTACAACCACAGGGGTTTTGGGTTTGATGATACCCGCTTTTTCTCGGGCAATTTCGGGGCGTATATGCCCTAAAAACTGCTGATGGTCTAAACTGATATTGGTAATCAAACACCCCTGGGGCATAATAATATTTGTAGCATCTAATCGACCGCCTAAACCCACTTCAATTACAGCCACATTTACCTGATTAGAAGCAAAATACTGAAAAGCAAGTGCCACCGTCATTTCAAAAAATGAAAAGCCTTTTGACTCAAAAAAATCTTTGTTTTCCGTTACAAAATCCACAACAAACTCCTCCGTAATTGGAATGCCATTTATACGAACGCGTTCTTTGAAATCTTTTAAATGAGGGGATGTATACAACCCCACGTTATACCCTGCTTCTTGCAATACAGAAGCCAGCATATGCGACGACGAACCCTTACCATTTGTTCCTGCAACGTGAATACTTTTAAATTTAAGGTGCGGATTACCCAAATGGGCAGCAAGAGCGGTAATGCGGTCTAAATTTGGGTTTAATGCTGCTGCTCCCACGCGCTGATACATGGGAAGCTGGGTATATAGCCAATGTAACGTGGCTGCATAATCCATTACACGAACAGGTAATCTCGCATCAACATAAAGGTAATGTAGCCTGTTACAAATCCGATAAGCGCCAAGAGTGAAATCTTTTTAAAATACCAGAAAAAGTTAATTTTTTCCATACCCATAGCTACTACACCAGCGGCAGAACCAAAAACCAACATACTTCCGCCCGTTCCAGCTGCAAAGGCAATCGCATGCCAAAGCGGATCGTCAACGCCCTGTGAAAACATCCCCATACTGGCAGCTACAAGCGGAACATTATCAATTACCGCAGAACCCGAGCCAAGCAATGCTACCACCACGTCCATATTGGGGAAGGTAGCAGTAAGATCTTGTGCAAAATTAAATAGTAAGCCCAAGGACTCTAGTGCAGCAACCGCCATCAAAATTCCCAAGAAAAACAGGATACTGGGCAACTCAATCTTAGTCAGTGCGGAATGTACAGGACTATGTGCGCCGTGCGCATCAGAAGTGCTGTCTATAGTTGACATCGAAAATTTTGAGTTACTATAAATCTCCGCAAAGGTTGCTACAATGGCTAACGAAAGCATCATTCCCACGTAAGGCGGCAAATGCGTTACCGTTTTAAACACAGGTACAAATAAAATAGATCCCAAGCCCAGATACAACATCGTTGCGCCAAAAGGGCTTTTAGAAGCATCGTTGTTTTGGATAGCGTCTATTTTTCCTTTAAAAGCCTTAAAACGACTGGCAATCAGGGTGGGAACAACCATACACACCAAAGAAGGAATAAGCAAGAATTTAATAAGTTCAGGGGTGGTTACTTTTTTCCCAATCCACAGCATGGTTGTGGTAACGTCGCCAATGGGCGACCATGCACCCCCAGCATTTGCCGCTACAATGATAAGTCCAGCAAACCACAAGCGTGTATCGCGCTCTTTTACAACCTTTTGCAAAATTGTAATGAGCACAATAGTAGCTGTAAGATTGTCAATTATAGCTGAAAGTATAAACGCCAAAATGGAGAAAATCCATAAAAGTTTGACTTTGCTGCGCGTGCGAATATACCCTTTGATGGTTGCAAATCCATCAAAATAATCAATAATTTCAACAATGGTCATAGCGCCTAGCAGGAAAACTAAAATCTCGGCAGTTTTACCAAGGTGGTGCAACAAAACCTCATCCAAATTCGATTCATGCAAACTTTTGGAAACCGTATCCACATCAAACACGGGAAGATGCCCAAGGGCAATAAGCGCCCACAAAAGTGCCATCATGGCTAGGGCAGGAATAAGTTTATCTATTTTGAGGTTGTGTTCTAAGGTAATGGATAAGTATCCCAAAAAGAATACGACAAGAATAATGGTTTCCATAAATTGAGGTAAAAGATTTAAAGCACAAATATAGCAATGTGATAGGTTTTATAAATATGATTTTTGAATCGTAACACTTTAATAATACCATTCATTTCACTTCATTTATTTTTAATAAAATGTTTTACCCCTTAAATTTAAGGGCTTGAATTATTAAAAAAGCATAAATTAACACACAACCCCCTGATATTATAGGGGGTGGCTATTAAACCCATTACCTACATTTATGATTTGATAATTATGCAATATGGAATTTAATTTTTCAGCAATATTGATTGCGGATTTTGGGAATACAATAGTTGAGCATCATTATAATATGCTTCTATTTAAATAATTTGAAGTCAAAAATTATATTTGGAAAAAATTCAATATGCTACCTATTCCTCAAGGTTTATACCACCCAGAAAACGAGCACGACAATTGCGGTGCTGGTTTTATTTGCAGCCTAGAAGGCAAGCGCACTAATGACATCATCCACAAAGCACTAGATATTCTTGTGAAATTGGAGCATAGAGGTGCTGTGAGTGCCGACGGTAAAACAGGTGATGGAGCGGGTATTCTTATTGACATTCCACATGATTTTCTAAAGGAAGTGTGTTCTTTTACACTGCCAGAGCCAAAATCCTATGCCCTTGGTATGGTGTTTTTGCCACAAAAATTAAATCAACGTACCTACTGTGTCGAAGTTTTTGAGGAGGAACTTAGCAGACAAAACTTAAGCATTATTGGGTGGCGAGACGTGCCTACAAACATTGATGTGGTTGGGAAAATCGCAAAGCAAACCCTTCCAAACATCAAGCAGGTTTTTGTGGAAGATACTACAGGAACGCTTACCGAAGACCAACTTAACACCAAAGCCTTTATTGCACGCAAGCGTACAGAGCATCGTGTCTATGGCAGCAAAATGTCTCAAAACCAATATTTCTATTTACCAAGTTTTTCCACACGCACTGTAATCTACAAAGGATTACTTATGCCCGAAGATATTGAAGGATTCTACATGGACCTCAAAGATCCACGTGTAGTAACACGACTGGCATTGGTGCATCAACGATTTTCCACCAACACCTTCCCTACTTGGGATTTGGCGCAACCTTTCCGCTATATGTGCCATAACGGCGAAATCAATACCTATAGAGGGAATGTGATACGCATGAAAGCCCGTGAGGAGCTTTTTGCAAACGAATTTTTTGGAGAAGACATGAAGCATATCACTCCAATTGTATTGCCGGGAAAATCAGACTCCTCCTCTATGGACATGGTAGTAGAACTGCTGCTTCACACGGGGCGCTCGCTACCTGAGGTTATGATGATGTTAGTGCCAGAAGCATGGGAAAGACATCATTCCATGGAACCTGCCAAAAAAGATTTTTATGCCTATAACGCCTGTATCATGGAGCCTTGGGACGGCCCTGCCTCGGTGCCTTTTACTGACGGAAAATACATTGGCGCATTACTTGATCGCAATGGTCTTCGTCCCTCACGCTACACCGTAACCAAAGACGGATATGTGGTCATGTCGTCTGAAACAGGGGTAATTGATATTGACCCTGCTAACGTATCGCAACACGGACGTTTAGAGCCCGGACGTATGTTCTTGGTAGATATGGAAGAAGGGCGCATCATTGAAGACCGTGAAGTCAAAGAGAAAATTTCTGCCAAACATCCTTATGGCAAATGGTTAAAGGAAAATTTATTGCCACTTAAAGAAGTGCCTTACACAGGAAACAAAACCCCTATTGAGGCAGAGCCGTTTCAAAAGCGCTTGCAAGCTTTTGGATACACCGAAGAAGACATCAAAACGCTTATTACTCCTATGAGTACGCAAGGGAAAGAAGCAATTGGATCCATGGGAACAGACACCCCTTTGGCGGTGCTTTCCAGTAAGCCACAGTTACTTTACAATTATTTCAAACAATTGTTTGCGCAAGTAACCAACCCTCCCTTAGATGGTATTAGAGAAGAAATTGTAACCGACACTTCTATGGGGGTAGGAAGCGATGTCAATATATTTGATGTTACGGCAGATCACGCCAAAAAACTTCGCATTCAAAATCCCATTATTTCCAATGAAGATTTGGATAAAATTAAGTTTATTGAGCACGATGATTTTAACGCGAGTTCCGTTCCTGCGCTGTACGATGTGCAATCGGGGAACAATGGCTTGGAGCGTGCTTTAGACACCTTGCTTTTGGAGGTCAAAAAACAAGTGGAAGCTGGCGCAAACATCATCATCCTTTCCGATAGAGGGGTAAGCAACGAAAAAGCACCAATTCCTATGCTGTTGGCGTGCGCTCACGTGCATCACGGCATGATGAAACATCGTTTGCGTTCCAAATTTGGAATTATCATTGAATCTGCCGAGCCTCGTGAACCGCATCACTTTGCCCTGCTGTTTGGATATGGCGCAAGTGCCATCAACCCTTATATGGTAAATGAAGTCATTGAGCATCAAATTGAAACGGGAGCTATCAAAGGGCTTTCTTCCGAAAATGCTATTGCAAACTTCAATAAAGCTATTGCCAAAGGATTGATTAAAATCATGAATAAAATTGGCATCTCAACCTTACACTCGTACCGAGGAGCACAAATTTTTGAGGCACTTGGACTAAGCAAGAAATTTATCGACACCTATTTCTGCAAAACGGCTACACGAATTGAGGGTATTGGATTAAAAGAAGTAGAGCAAGAAATTGCCAAACGTCACGATTTTGCCTTCGGCGAAAAGGCGGCTGGCGAAGGATTAGACTTAGAAATTGGAGGAAGCTATCGCTGGCGCAGAAATGGCGAAGCGCATATGCTCAATCCTGCTAGTATTGCCAAATTGCAACTTGCCACCAATAAGGGGAGCTACAGTACTTACGAAGAATATTCAAAGCTTGTTAACGATCAATCTAAACAATTGATGACCCTTCGTGGTATGTTTGAGTTTGCCGACTTAGACCCTATTCCGCTAGACGAGGTTGAGCCATGGACAGCCATCGTAAAGCGATTTAAAACGGGGGCGATGTCGTTGGGTTCTATTAGCGAAGAAGCACACGAAAACCTAGCCATAGCCATGAACCGTATTGGCGGTAAAAGCAACTCGGGTGAGGGCGGCGAAGACCCCCGACGTTTTACCCGTGATGAAGATGGCGAATGGCGTAACTCTGCCATTAAGCAAGTGGCGTCTGGAAGGTTTGGCGTATCGTCACACTACCTGACCAATGCGCGTGAAATTCAAATTAAAATGGCACAGGGCGCAAAACCTGGAGAGGGCGGTCAGCTTCCTGGTCCAAAAGTAAATCCATACATCGCTTCGGTGCGTAATTCTACCCCTTATGTAGGACTGATTTCGCCACCACCTCACCACGACATTTATTCTATTGAGGATTTAGCACAGCTTATTTTTGACCTGAAAAATGCCAATCGTGAGGCACGCATCAATGTGAAATTGGTGTCTGAAGTTGGTGTTGGAACTATTGCTGCTGGAGTGGCAAAAGCAAAAGCAGACGTCATTTTGATTTCGGGGTATGACGGCGGAACAGGCGCATCTCCCCTAACCTCACTAAAACACGCTGGGCTGCCTTGGGAGCTTGGTATTGCCGAAGCGCAACAAACACTTGTGATGAACGACCTCCGCGGACGTATTGTTATGGAGTGTGACGGACAAATGAAAACTGGGCGTGACGTAGCCGTTGCCTGCTTGTTGGGTGCCGAGGAATTTGGTTTCTCCACTGCTCCACTTGTTGCATCGGGCTGTATTATGATGCGAGCATGTCATTTAAACACCTGTCCGGTGGGTATTGCAACGCAAGACCCAGAGCTACGCAAAAACTTTAAAGGCAAACCAGAGCACGTTATCAACTTTATGCACTTTGTAGCAGAAGAAATGCGAACTATCATGGCGCAACTGGGCTTTAGAACGGTTGACGAAATGGTAGGGCAAAGTCAAAAGCTAAATATGAATGCTGCTATTGACCACTTCAAAGCGCAGGGCATTGACCTTTCGGCTATCCTTTACAAACCTGAAGTTGCTGAAAATGTTCCTGTCCGAAACATGACAAAGCAAGACCACGGTTTAGACAACGTGCTTGATGTGGATATTGTATCGAAAGCGCAAAAAGCGATTATTTCCAAAGAACCGCAAACGCTACACTTTGACATCAAAAACACAGACCGAAGTGTTGGCGCTTTGTTGAGTAATGAAATATCCAAAGCACACGGCCGTGAGGGGCTTCCTACCGACACGCTAAAGCTGTTATTCAAAGGTGCTGCGGGACAAAGCTTTGGCTGTTTCGCCACCAAAGGACTGCATATGGAAGTCACAGGAAATGCCAACGACTACTTTGGAAAAGGACTTTCTGGCGCGCGATTGGTTGCCAAAGTACCCGAAGAAGCAACCTTTAAGCCAGAAGAAAATATCATCATTGGAAATGTTGCCCTCTATGGCGCAACAGCTGGCGAGGCATATATCAATGGTATTGCGGGTGAGCGGTTCTGTGTACGCAACTCGGGAGCCGTTGCCGTTGTGGAAGGTGTTGGAGATCACGGTTGCGAGTACATGACCGGAGGCAAGGCAGTGATTTTAGGTAAAATTGGACGAAATTTCGCAGCAGGTATGAGCGGTGGTATCGCCTATATTTACGCTGAAAACGGGGTGTTTGACGACCGTAATTTCAATATGGAAATGATTGGTTTGGAAGACCTTAGCAAAGAAGACGTTGCACATGTTAAGGAATTGATTCAAAATCATATCAACTATACGAGCAGTCCGTTGGCAACACAAATTTTAACCGATTGGAACACAACACAAAAGCATTTTATCAAAGTAATGCCTACCGATTATAAGGCAGCACTAGAGCGCATGGCGCAAGAAAAACAAAACGCATAAGCATGGGAAAGTTAAGAGGATTTATGGAGTATGAGCGCGTGAATGAGCAGAACATTGACGTTCAAGATCGCGTGAAGAATTACAAGGAATTTACGGTTACGCCAAGCGAGGAAACGCTACAAGACCAAGGCGCACGCTGTATGGATTGCGGCGTTCCGTTTTGCCATAGCGGTTGCCCACTAGGTAATATGATTCCCGATTTTAACGATGCGGTATATCGCAACGAATGGCAAAAAGCCTTACGCATTTTGCATTCCACCAACAACTTTCCAGAGTTTACGGGAAGGCTCTGCCCTGCGCCTTGCGAAGCCGCTTGTGTTTTGGGTATTATCAACCCGCCGGTTTCTATCGAAATGATTGAAAAATACATCGTAGAGCGTGGGTTTAAAGAAGGATGGATTAAAGCCGACCCACCTGCACAACGCACTGGAAAAACCGTTGCTGTGGTAGGCTCTGGACCTGCCGGACTTGCTGCTGCACAACAGCTAAATCGTGCCGGACATACGGTAACTGTATTTGAGCGTGATGAAAAAATTGGTGGGTTACTCCGCTATGGTATTCCAGATTTTAAAATGGAAAAGAATGTTATTGATCGCCGTTTAGCCATTTTAGAGGAAGAAGGTATTCAGTTTAAAACAGGCGTAGAAGTAGGCAAAAACATGCATGTTGAAGAGCTTAATGCGTTTGATGCTGTGGTACTTTGTGGTGGTGCAACTGTACGCAGAAGATTACCTATTCCAGGGGCTGATTTGCCGGGGGTGGTACAAGCCATGGATTTTTTACCCAAAAGCAACCGTTGGGTTGATGGGCTTACAGAAGTGGACAATGCACTTAACGCGGCAGGAAAAAATGTTGTTGTAATTGGTGGTGGTGATACCGGTTCGGATTGTATTGGAACCTCCAACCGTCAAGGAGCAAAAAGCGTTACCAATTTTGAAATCCTACCTAAGCCTTCGGAAACCCGTACCGAAGACCATCCGTGGCCCTTTTGGCCCTTTAAGCTCAAAACGACTTCTTCGCACGAAGAAGGAAGTCACAGAGAGTGGAGCATTATGACCAAAGAATTTGTGGCTGATGCGGATGGCAATCTAAAAGGCTTAAAAACGGTAAACGTCCGTTGGGAGAAGAACGAAGAAGGCGGCAGACCAACGCTTGTGGAAGAACCGAATTCTGAGCAAGAGTGGCCATGCGAATTGGCATTGTTAGCCCTTGGGTTTACAGGTCCCGAGCCAACCCTTGCCGAGCGTTTGGGCTTGGCACAAGACGAGCGTTCAAATGTTAAAGGCAACGAAAAATACCAAACCAATGTACCGCATGTATTCACCGCAGGTGATATGCGCCGTGGGCAATCGTTGATTGTATGGGCAATTTCGGAAGGTCGTGAAGCAGCACACCACGTAGATGCCTTTTTGATGGGATCGTCTAAGCTTCCTATCAAAGAGGGTGGCGACTTACCCGCAAATTAAACCAATTTTATTTCGGTTTGAGTGTAAACCGAAGATTTCCTTGAAATCTTCTTGAATTTTTGGTTCGTTTTGTTTCAAGACAAAATGAACATTAAAAATATTTAGATCTAGAATTTAATATGCGACAGCATATTTCATTTACCCACAAACTAATCTACTGAAAGAAATTCCACACCAATCCAAAGCGAACCAATAAGTCGCGATACGGATATCCGGGAGCTGCAAAATAATCCGGTGCTTTGCGGTTGGCATTGGCATGCTCTACCACCAAAAACAAACGTGTTTGCCTGATTTTGGCATTAAAAAAGGCATTTACCACAGGATAGCCGCCCAGTTCCTCGTGTTGTTGTACCACAAAATCGGACAGTAGCGGATGATAGGCACGCATGTGAAATGTAGAAAAATAATGCGCGCTTACCCCTAGATGTAAAAACATGGCTTTTTCAAACCAATGGTCTTCGTAGTACAAGGCAGTGCGGCCAATAACATCGGGAAGTGGCATGGCAGCGCTATTGCCGCTAAGTTGTTGGGCACGTAGTTTGGCATCCCAAC
>JAFMFL010000008.1 GCA_017856205.1 Flavobacteriaceae bacterium | reverse complement strand
CAAACCAGACGTTTATTTTAAAGAAGAGATAGATCTATTGATTGCTCAAATGCAAAATCAAATCAATACTATGCAACAGGAATTACAAAATTTAAAACCCTACAGTATTGTTGCTTATGAAGGCTTCGATTACGACCAAGGGACTACTTTATATAATAAAAGCGGTGGTTATGGATGGAGTGAAGCATGGGATAATGATTCCAGCTCCCAAAGTTGGTTTAGCGTTAGAAATATGCACTATATAATCAAGTCTAGTTCTTCATACGGAGGGGTTTATTCTTCGTCGCTACGTTCTGAAATGACCTATCATAACCTGGAATCTGTTGGTAATTATTTAGGAAATGACGATCAGCAGACGGATATTGCTTGTTTTAGTTTTAGGAATTTAAGTGAATCTATTAACTCGGGAGTTTATTACGTGCAATTTTTGGTGCAATTCAATAACTTTTCCGATTCTGATGCAAATGGAGCAAAAAATAATTACTTTATTTTGATGGAAGATGCTGTTGATAAATTAGTTGTTCGTAGAAAAAATGGAAATATTTATCTGGCAAAGACCAGGTTAAGTAGTGAACCATCCGATATTGTTGATACAGGAGTGGTTTTAAAAGGCTCATCTGCAGCACAGTTTATCATTATTCAGATGGACTTTGACAATAATAAAACGAGTATTTGGGTTGACCCTGAGCTCAATAGCTTTGACTATGTAAGCCCATCTACCGCCCCTGATGCTTTTTTGAGCTATTCATCCAGTTTTAATAGAATCTCGCTGATATCACAAACCAAATGGGGTTTGGGAGTGCCAACATTATTTGATGAGATAAGTGTAATTAAGAAGAAGTAAATCAACTATGGTGGATTAGCAACCAGTCACATAGTTTACTTGCTTTTTTCACACCTGTTCGAACAGATGAAGAATATAAGTAAAAAATATTCCCTAAAATAAAAATTATTTTAGGGAATAATGCCGTGGAGAAGAAGGGATTCGAACCCTCGACCTCTTGACTGCCAGTCAAGCGCTCTAGCCAACTGAGCTACATCCCCGCAGAAGGCAAACTTACTAAAAATCATAAAGTCCACATCGTCAAATAAAGTCTTAATTTTATACCATGAAACACAATGCTAAGATTGTCGTTTATACTACTATCATAGGACCGTATGATGGACTTCTACCACAGCCAAAATTTGATGGAATAGATTATGTTTGCTTTACCGATCAAAATTTCCGCTCAAAAACATGGAAAATAATTCCCCTTCACGCCAAAGCACTTAGTCCGGCACGTACGTCCAGACACCCTAAAATTGTTCCACACGCGTATTTAAAAGAGTACGATTACTCTATTTACATGGACGGTAACATCTTACTGATTAGAAATCCAATTCCATTACTTAAAGAGGTGTTGGCACATGCGCCAATGGGAATTTTTGACCACAATCAATGTTCCGATGCGCGTGACTGTGTTTACAAAGAACACCAAGCCATTATCGATTTATACCATGAAAGCGGCGTGTTGAAAGATGATTTTAAGGTAATGGAAACCCATATGAAACGCTATCGTGATAGTGGATATCCAGAAAACAATGGTCTGATTGTGGCAACTGTAATGTTGCGAAATCACCACCATCCTGATGTCATCAAAACAATGGAAACATGGTGGGATGAATTTTGCCATGGCAGTAAGCGCGACCAACTCAGTTTTAACTTCGCTGCTTGGAAAAACAACTTCTCGCCTTTCATTATTAACGGTGACGTGCGTAACAATCCGTATTTTTACATGATTGGTGTTCACCGCAAAAGCTATAAAGGCAAGTATTTACGTTACAAACTAAAACGTATTTTTGGACGCATAAAACATCCAAAGCCAACGGCATGACAATAGGAACGCTTACAACCCAACACAAAAACGGTGTGGCTACCATTACCTTTGCGCATCCAAAGCATAACTGTTTCCAACAAGCGCAATTAACTGCACTTACGAAATCCATAAACGCGGCTGCAAAAGACAATGGTGTTCACGCTATTTTATTACAAAGCAATCCTTCTAAAGCCTTTTGTGCGGGGGCTTCGTTTGATGAGCTTTTAGAGGTACAAACCCCTGAACAAGGAAAAACCTTTTTTATGGGATTTGCCAACCTGATAAACGCTATGCGTTTGTGTTCAAAACCCATAATTGGACGTATTCACGGTAAAGCCATAGGTGGCGGTGTGGGTATTGTTGCTGCTTGCGATTATACTGTGGCTACTGTAGCCGCACAAGTACGCCTATCCGAATTGGCGATTGGAATTGGTCCTTTTGTAATTGCCCCAGCGGTGGAACGTAAAATTGGAACGGCGGCATTAGCCTCTTTAGCCTTACAACCCAACCAATGGAAATCTGCTGATTGGGCACTAAAACACGGTCTTTTTACAGAAGTATATGAAGATTTTGACGCAGCTAATAATGCAGCCATTGCTAAAGCCGAGCAGTTGGCAAAGTATGCTCCAGAAGCCGTCGCAGAACTTAACAAAACCTTTTGGGCAAACACTGATCATTGGGAAGAACTTCTTCCAAAAAACGCTGAAATTTCGGGAAGACTCTTACTTTTGCCCGAAACACAAAAAACGCTTCAACAACTTAAAGCCTAGTGATGAGTAAAATTCGTATTACCAAAAGCTTTTCATTTGAAACGGGACACGCACTTTATGGCTATGATGGTCTTTGCAAAAATGTGCATGGACATAGCTATAAACTAGATGTCACTGTTATTGGCACACCTATCAGCGACCCAAACCATGTCAAATACGGCATGGTTATCGACTTCAAAGACCTAAAAAAAATAGTCATAGATGAAATTGTAGATGTGTTTGATCACGCTACTGTTTTTAATAAAAACACGCCTCACGTAGCTTTAGCAGCGACACTAGAAGAAAGCGGACATAAGGTATTATTAGTAGATTATCAGCCTACTAGTGAGGAAATGATTATTGACTTTGCCGCAAAAATTAAGGCTAAACTTCCTCACAATATTAAGCTTCACCATTTAAGGCTCCAAGAAACAGCAACCTCTTTTGCCGAGTGGTACGCTGCTGACCAGTAATTTGTACTTTTATACCATGAACATACCCAAAGGGAAAAAAGTCTATTTTGCTTCCGACAATCATTTGGGCGCACCAAATCTTGAAAAAAGCAAGGTGCGCGAAAAGCAATTCGTTGCCTGGCTCGATAAAGTCAAAGATGATGCCGCCGCCATTTACTTGTTGGGCGATTTGTTTGATGTGTGGATTGAATACAAGCGAGTAATCCCTAAAGGATTTGTAAGAGTCTTAGGGAAGCTCGCTGAGGTTGCCGATAGTGGGATTCCCATCTATTTTTTTGTGGGAAATCACGATATGTGGATGCAAGACTATTTTGAAACCGAATTGGGAATTCCTGTACTCTTCGAACCCCAAAAACTTGAATTTAACGGCAAATCATTTTTGATTGGGCATGGTGATGGACTTGGTCCTGGCGACAAGGGCTATAAGCGTATGAAAAAAGTGTTTCGCAATCCTTTTATTCAATGGATGTACCGCCTTATTCACCCCGATTTGGGAATGCGCTTTGCCCAATATCTTTCCCTCAAAAACCGCCTAATATCCGGAAATGAGGATAAAGTGTATAATGGAGCTGAAGGCGAATGGCTGGTACATTATTGTCGTAAAAAATTGGAAACGCAAAACATTAATTATTTTATTTTCGGACATCGGCATTTGCCGCTGGATATTGAGTTGTCCAAAACATCGCGCTACATCAATTTGGGGGATTGGCTAGAGTATAACACCTACGCCGTTTTTGATGGCAATACGCTGAGTCTTAGCACTTGGGAGGCAACATGATTGAACAAAAAACACATCATTTCGAGTATGCCGTACTTGTTGGGATTATCAATCAGCAACAAAACGAACAACAAGTCCAAGACTATATGGACGAGTTGGCATTTTTGACCCTTACCGCAGGCGGCGAGGTAAAAAAACGCTTTACTCAAAAACTAGACACTCCAAATCCCAAAACCTTTATTGGAACTGGCAAAATGGAAGACGTGCTCGCCTATGTAAAAACGCATGACATTAGCACTGTTATCTTTGACGATGAATTAACTCCAGCGCAACAAAGCAATATAGAAGAGCTATTAAAATGTAAAATTTTAGACCGCACGGGTCTTATTTTAGACATTTTTGCGCAGCGCGCCAAAACCAGCTATGCCCGAACACAGGTAGAGTTGGCGCAATATCAGTACCTGTTGCCACGACTAAAAGGGCTTTGGACACACTTAGAACGCCAACGTGGAGGTATTGGAATGCGTGGTCCTGGAGAAACCGAAATTGAAACCGACCGCCGTATTGTCCGAGATAAAATATCATTGCTTAAAAAGAAACTGACCACCATTGACCGCCAAATGGCAACCCAACGAGGCAACCGAGGTGCTTTGGTGCGCGTGGCATTGGTAGGCTATACCAATGTGGGAAAATCTACGCTTATGAACGTGCTAAGCAAAAGCGATGTTTTTGCCGAAAACAAACTCTTTGCAACATTGGACACCACAGTGCGAAAAGTGGTGGTAGAAAACCTCCCTTTTTTACTTTCCGATACGGTAGGATTTATCCGCAAACTGCCCACCCAATTGGTAGAGAGTTTTAAAAGCACTCTAGACGAAGTTCACGAAGCAAACCTGCTTTTGCATGTGGTAGATTTGGCACATCCGCAGTTTGAGCAGCATATTAATTCTGTCAACGAGCTCCTTGCCGAACTAAAGGTGCAAGACAAGCCTACGCTAATGGTGTTTAATAAAATTGATGCATATACACCCGAAACCTTTGATGAAACCGATTTGATTGCTACACGCGGCACTGAACACTATTCACTTGAAGAATGGAAAGAAACCTGGATGGCAAAAACCCAAGGAGATGCGGTGTTTATTTCAGCGGCCAAAAAAACAAACCTACAGCACTTTAGGCAACGCCTTTATCAAAAGGTGCGAGAATTGCACATAAACCGTTTTCCATACAACCATTTTCTCTATCCAGAAATTGAAGTAGAGCAATAGCATTTGGCTAATTTTTTTGCTAAATTAGCATAGAACAAACCCTAAATCTGTTCTTTACACCACATAGCATTTGAGAACGTTTTTGGGGGATACAAACCAAACGTTAGCAATGAAAAAAGAGAACCCATTCAACACATCATGACACCCAATTACTAAACGTAGCTTGATTGAACAACAGTGAGGCTTTGCCGTTTTTGGTCCAATGTGTGGTTTCAGTGTCGGTTTGTGCAAAAGTAAGGGTACCACAAAAAAGAAGCATCCATAAGTAGTTTTTCATTGTATAAGATTTAGGTTAACGCTGCAAATATAAAAAAGATATCACTAGGATGCTGAGCAAAGTCGGAGTGTTCGTTAAGCAGTTAAATCGCTAAAAACGCTACTTTAATGCCATTCGTACTCCCACGCCAAATACTTCGCGAACCTGTAGGCGCTGCACCGCATTGTCATCATAAACCAACTGAAGAATTAGGTTGGTAGATACATATTCATTTACTTGTAGTTCGGCAGCAATTTGGTAGTCTATATCCACATTTTCTGCCTTATCCAAATAGTCAGAATACAACCCAAGACGTTGTTCAAGGGTCATATTTTCCATGGGGGAAAACTTGTAAAATGCATTTACAGACGCACCCAATTCAAAGCGATGGTTATCCCCTTTACGCACCCCAAAATATTCTTTGCCCTCGGGCAAATCCATTGTAAACTTTCGGCTTACTAAGGTTAGTCGTTGGGTAAAAGGGGCAATGTTTACCCACAAATCTTTGGACTTTTTCCAATACAAACCAACCCCCAACTGAATGTAAACAGGGGAGAAAAAATGAGTTCTAAGGGTTCGGGTTTCGTTGCCCTCTGTATCTTCGCCGTAAATGTAGCCACGTGCAAACTGTGTTTTTAGCCCAAATACGGTAGAATAGCTCCATGTAGTGCTAAATTTTTTGCCTAAAAAAGATTGCAAGTCAAAGCGGTCATTGGTTTTGCGTAAAAACTTGGTGCCACTGAGTTTGGTCAGCCCAAAATCACCTAAAAATTTGGTGTCCCAATTCCATCCGTTTTTGCTATAGTTAAGATCGTAATCGGCATGAAAACTCAACGAAATACTATTTTGCCCACCCGATGCCCATTCGCTAAATGCCGTTTGATTAAAAAGAAGTTTGGCTACACCACCCTTTTTCCAATCTGTTTCTGGGGTTTGCACGGAGTCGGTTTGGGCATAAAGCATGGCATTTATAAGGATAAAACAAAGCGCAATGCTTTTTTTCATGGACTACTTTTTAGATTTCGAATACAAAGGTACAGAAGAACAGGCTTCGCCGTAAGATAATTTTCGCACCACAGGAATTAATTTTGCCGCCAATATGCCCATAGCTTGTTGCGGAACGGCCTTGTTGGCACAGCCCTTTATGATTACTAGTCCATTTTGGTATGGCGTGGTATCAAAAACAGCTAATTTTTCAGTGAATAGATAGCGTTCCAAATCGTCAATGGTCCCTACTATAACAGTTTTGGTTACAGGCTGCAAATAGCGCACCAAAAGTAGCGTAGCCCATTGTGGCACCAGTACACCTTCTGGGCAATACACCGCTACAAAATGACCTTTATAAGTTGTCCAATTATGGTTTTCCAAACGTTCTCTAAACGATTGTTCACGTAACACTACGCCCTCATCCAAAAAATCAGTAATGGAAAGCAATGTGCGAGGTCCTTCAGGGTAAAATTCCTCCAAGTCAATTACTTGAAGGGCACTGTTTGCCACACGATTGACAATTTCTTTTGCCATTACAAAAACCCGAGTTCAAGTTTGGCTTCATCGCTCATCAAATCGCGCGTCCACGGGGGGTCGAATGTAAGTTCCAATTCTACTTCTTTAACCTCGTCCAAAGAGCGCACTTTCTCCTTTACTTCTTGTGGAAGACTTTCCGCAACAGGGCAATTGGGTGTGGTAAGCGTCATCAATATTTTTACGTCGTTGTCTTCATTAACAAACACGTCGTAAATGAGCCCCAATTCGTAAATATCTACAGGAATTTCAGGGTCATAAATGGTTTTTAAAACCTTAACGATTTTTTCTCCAAGTGCAGCAGTATCCATCATGATGTGAGTTGCGTTTGGTACGCTATGGCGTACATTTTAAGTTGCTTAATCATAGAAACCAACCCATTTGCACGAGTTGGCGAAAGGTGTTCTTTAAGTCCAATTTCGTCAATAAAAGTCGTATCGGCTGCCAAAATATCTTTGGGATGTTGATTTGAAAACACACGAATGAGAATGGCAATAATGCCTTTAGTAATAATGGCATCGCTATCAGCAGTAAACACAATTTTGTTATCTTCAAGTTCGGCGTGTACCCAAACTTTACTTTGACACCCTTTGATAATGTGATCGTCAGTTTTGTACTCGGGCGCAATGAGTGGCAAGGATTTTCCCAATTCAATCATGTATTCGTAGCGTTGCATCCAATCGTCAAATAGGGCAAACTCTGATACAATTTCTTCTTGTTGTGCTGCTATACTCATAGGTTAAAGATACATATTAACGCAACATACTAACTGCTTTTTCAACGCCAGTTACAAATCGTTCTACTTCTTCGTGGGTATTGTAAAAGGCAAACGATGCCCGCACCGTTCCTGGAATTTGGTAAAAATCCATAATCGGTTGGCAACAATGATGCCCTGTGCGCACGGCAATGCCCATTTTATCTAACAATGTGCCAATGTCGTAAGGATGCAGGCCGTCAACATTAAATGAAATAACAGCAACCTTATTTGACACATCGCCATAAATACGCAAGCCATCAATTTGCTTTAGCTTATCTGTGGCATGTTGAAGCAAATTGTTTTCATGGGCTGCAATGGCGTCAAATCCAATGCTATTCATATAATCTATAGCTGTACCAAAACCAACACCACCTGCAATGTTTGGCGTGCCCGCTTCAAACTTATGTGGCAAATCGGCATAAGTTGTTTTTTCAAAAGTTACTTGGTCTATCATTTCACCACCACCTTGATAAGGGGGAAGCTTTCGCAACCATTCCTCCTTTCCATAAAGCATACCAATTCCTGTTGGACCGCAAATTTTATGCGCAGAGGTGGTATAAAAATCTGCATCTAGGGCTTGCACATCGGGAACCAAATGCGGCGTTGCTTGTGCGCCGTCTATAAGTACGGCAGCTCCTACCGCGTGCGTTTTTTCAATAATGTGTTCTATGGGGTTGATAATGCCAAGTGCGTTAGAAACATGATTTACAAACACCACTTTGGTTTTGGAATTTACCAAAGCATCAAAGGCTTCTATGTCAAGCGTTCCTTCGTCCGTCATCGGAATAACGTTGAGCGTTGCCCCCGTGCGCTCACAAAGCATTTGCCAGGGCACAATATTGGCGTGATGTTCTAAGGCAGATACGATAAGTTCGTCTCCTTGCTTAAGCAGCGAAGCAAATCCGTTTGCTACCAAATTGATGGCATGCGTTGTCCCAGAAGTCAATATAATTTCATGGGCTTTTGCCGCATTAAAATGCTTTTGAATTTTTTGTCTTGCCGCTTCAAATTGATCTGTTGCCTCTTGGCTTAATGCGTGAACGCCTCTATGAATGTTGGCGTTGGTGTGTTTGTAATAATCGCTTATGGCGTTGATTACAGGAAGAGGTGTTTGCGAGGTTGCTGCATTATCCAAATACACCAACGGTTGACCGTTTACCTCACGATGCAAAATGGGAAAGTCGTTTCGAATTTGCGCTAAATCAAGCGAAGTCTCAAACATCAAATCCAATATTTACACCCAATTTGTTAGCTATCAATTTGTTGATACGCTTTTTTACAGAATCAATTTGGACACTTTGCAGCACATTGTTTGCAAAGGCATAGGTAAGCAATCCGCGTGCTTCCTTTTTGGGAATACCACGTGTTTGGAGGTAGAAGAGTGCATCCTCATCCAATTGACCAATCGTACAACCGTGGCTACATTTCACGTCGTCTGCAAAAATCTCAAGTTGTGGTTTGGTGTTAATACTTGCCTTATCGTCCATCAAAATGTTGTTGTTTTGTTGGAACGCATTGGTCTTTTGCGCCTCTTTTTCTACAATAATTTTTCCATTAAAAACTCCTGTGGCATTTTCGGCAAAAATACCTTTGTAGTCTTGATGACTTTTGCTGTTGGGGTGGGCGTGATGCACAAGCGTATGATGATCCACAAATTGCTTTCCTTCAATAAGCGTGATGCCCTTCATGGTGGAATTGATTTCAGGAGCTTTGTGGTAGAAATTTAGGTTGTTGCGCGTGAGCTTGCCGCCAAAGGAAAACGTATGGACTTTGGCATGACTGTGTTTTTGCTGCGAAATATAGGTGCTATCAATCAGCGATGCTTCCGTATGATCGTTTTGAATTTTGTAGTAATCCAATTGGGCGTTTTGTTCCGTAAAAATTTCGGTAACCACATTGGTAAACGCAGCACCATTTGTCAAACTTTGATGGCGCTCCACGATTTGCACTTCAGCATTTTTTTCCAACACAATCAGGTTGCGTGGTTGCAGCAACAAATTTGGATTTTTGTCAGTGGCAAAATGAATAATTTGGACTGGTTTTTCTACCACTTTTCCTTCGGGCACATAAATGTATGCGCCTTCTTTAGTAAAGGCTGTGTTCAGTGCCGTAAGCGATTCTTCTTTTTCAGCAATTTGGTTAAAATATTTTTTGATTACAGGGGCATATTTGCGCTTGGTTAAGGCGGCAGAAAGCAAACAAATGTCCACACCTTCGTGGGTTGTTTCAGACAAATAAGCGTTGTAAACACCATCTACAAACACAATTTTATAGGTGTCAACGTCTTGTAAAATGTAAGGCTTTATGTCTTCAATCGTTAAGTTTACTTCCTCTTTAGGAAACACCGAAAACAGGTTTTTCGTAAGATTTCGCAAGGAAGTATATTTCCAATCCTCTTGTTTATTGGTTGGAAACCCTTGCTGTTCAAACACCTCAATGGCAGCCGCACGCTGATCTTGTAGTTTGCGCTGCGGACCATCTTGAGCGTCAAACGCCAAATAGGAAGACAATAAGGTTTCTTTTAAATCCATTATGCACCTTGCTTTATCCAGTCGTAGCCTTTTTCTTCAAGCTCTAAAGCCAATTCCTTAGTTCCCGATTTTACAATTCTGCCCTCGTGCAATACATGTACGAAGTCAGGAACAATATAATCCAATAAACGCTGATAGTGCGTAATAACCACAATGGCGTTGTCTTTGCCTTTGAGTTTGTTTACGCCATTTGCCACAATGCGTAGCGCATCAATATCAAGCCCCGAATCCGTTTCGTCCAAAATGGCAAGTTTGGGTTCAAGCATTGCCATTTGAAAAATTTCGTTGCGTTTTTTTTCACCCCCCGAAAACCCTTCGTTGAGTGAGCGGGACAAAAACCGTGAATCGATTTCTAAAAGTGCCGCTTTTTCACGGATTTTCTTTAGCATTTCGTTGGCAGGCATGTCATCAAGCCCTTGCGCTTTTCGAGTTTGATTGATAGCTGTTTTGATAAAATTAGTTACCGAAACGCCAGGAATTTCCACAGGGTATTGAAACGACAAAAAGATGCCTTTGTGTGCACGTTCGTCTGCGCTAAGTTCGGCAATATCTTCCCCGTCAAACAAAATACTTCCTTGTGAAATATCGTATTCTTCATGTCCGGCAATTACTGTTGAAAGGGTACTTTTACCCGAACCGTTAGGCCCCATAATGGCGTGTACTTCACCAGGTTTCACGTCTAAGTTAATCCCCTGAAGGATGGTTTTGCCTTCGCAACCGGCATGTAAATTGTCTATGCTTAGCATAAGTTAATTGGGTTTGAGAATGGAATTATCGGTAGGATTTACAAGTGAATCTATCGATGTTATTTTAATGCGTTTGTCCCAACCTTCTTCGTCAGGATTTTTATTTTCTACTTTTCCTTTGACATAAACCGCAATCATATCGAATTCATCGCGTTTTAGTGGGCTACATAAGTCGTGTAACTCATGCATCTTTTCATCAATAATGACGCCATAAATCTCCGTGCCTGTGTTTAGCACAGCGGCATCTGCCAGGTATAAAAACTCACCGTAAAACTGTGGATTTGTATCTGTTTTTTTGGACGATTGCGTACAAGCAGTAGCAAAAGCTATAAGTAAAATTAAAAATAATGTTCTCATGATTTAGGATTTATCCAACAGAGCCTTCGAGTGAAATTTCGAGTAGTTTTTGCGCTTCCACAGCAAACTCCATTGGTAGTTTATTCAATACTTCTTTGCTAAAACCATTTACAATAAGGGCAATGGCTTTTTCGGTATCAATGCCACGTTGGTTACAGTAGAAAATTTGGTCTTCTCCAATTTTACTGGTGGTGGCTTCGTGTTCTATTTTGGCGGTTTTACTTTTGGCTTCAATGTACGGAAAAGTATGCGCCCCACATTTATTCCCCATAAGAAGCGAATCGCACTGCGAAAAATTCCGTGAATTTTTGGCATTTGCCCCCACTTTTACCAATCCGCGGTAGCTGTTTTGGGAGTGTCCAGCAGAAATCCCTTTAGAAATGATGGTGCTTTTGGTGCGTTTGCCCAAATGAATCATTTTGGTACCCGTATCCGCTTGTTGGTAATTGTTGGTAAGCGCAATGGAATAGAATTCACCAATGCTATCGTTACCTTTCAAAATACATGACGGATATTTCCATGTCACCGCTGAGCCTGTTTCCACTTGTGTCCATGAAATTTTGGAACGCTCGTGACAAATCCCACGTTTGGTCACAAAATTAAATACACCACCATTACCGTCTTTATCTCCTGGAAACCAATTTTGTACGGTAGAATATTTGATTTCAGCATCGTCAAGCGCAATGAGTTCTACCACAGCTGCGTGTAGTTGGTTTTCGTCTCTGGCAGGTGCCGTACAGCCTTCCAAATAACTTACATAACTACCTTCATCTGCAATGACAAGTGTGCGTTCAAATTGCCCAGTCCCTGCTTGATTGATGCGGAAATAGGTAGAAAGCTCCATAGGACAATGCACCCCTTTGGGGATGTAGCAAAATGAACCATCAGAGAAAACAGCAGAATTGAGCGCAGCGTAATAATTATCAGTTCGGGGAATTACGGTGCCAATGTATTTTTGTACCAATTCGGGATGTTCTTGAATGGCTTCCGAAATGGAACAGAAAATAATGCCTTTTTCTGCCAACGTATCTTTAAATGTGGTGGCTACCGATACGGAGTCCATCACAATATCTACCGCTACGCCCGCCAATCGTTTTTGTTCTTCTAGTGAAATGCCTAGTTTCTCAAAAGTTTGTAGCAGTTCGGGATCTACTTCGTCCAAACTGTCGTATTTGGCTTTTGTCTTTGGTGCAGAGTAATAGGCGATTTCTTGCAAATTGGGTTTAGGATAGTTTACGTTTGCCCAGTCGGGCTCTTCCATTTGAAGGAATTTTTCATAGGCTTCCAACCGCCATTTGAGCATCCATTGCGGCTCGTTTTTGCGTGCCGAAATAGCTCGAATCACGTCTTCGTTTAATCCCACAGGAAACGTATCCGACTCAATATCGGTGTAAAAACCGTATTCGTACTCTTTGGTTTCGAGTTCTTTTTTTAATTCTTCTTCTGTGTATGCCATAGCAATTTTTTAAAGCGAAAAACTTTCGCCGCACCCACACGTTCTGTTGGCATTCGGATTGTTAAATACAAATCCTTTGCCGTTTAATCCTCCCGAATATTCGAGGGTAGTTCCTACAAGATATAAAAAGCTTTTTTTATCAACTACAATGCGCACGTCATTGTCCTCAAAAACTTTATCGTTATCACTAAGCGCTTCATCAAAAGTGAGCTCGTAAGACAAGCCTGAGCATCCGCCGCTTTTGACACCCACGCGCACAAAGTGCGACTGCGTGTTAACGCCATCCTGTTGCATCATCTGCACCACTTGGTCTCGAGCCTCTGGAGAAACTTTAATCATAGCCTTATTTGGATTAATTCCAAAGTACAAATATACCACATTTCACGAGGATACAATAGTAATGTTATAGGGTTTACAAATAGCGCAATAAAACATTGCTTGTGTGCAAAAACACATCACAACAAAATACGCTAAGTTTGCGCCATGATTGAAGACCAAAAACCTTCCAAAACCACGTTGGAATCGTTCGGCGAGTTTGCCCTTATTGAGCATCTTACGAAAGCAGCAAAAGCAACCTTGCCTTCTACAAAACTCAGCATCGGAGACGATGCAGCTGTATTAAAGCACGATGGTGAAACTGTTGTTAGTACGGATATGTTAGTCGAGGGCGTTCACTTTGATTTGGGCTATATGCCGCTGAAGCATTTGGGGTATAAAGCGGTGGTGGTGAACCTGTCAGATATTTATGCCATGAATGCACAAGCAACGCAAGTGTTAGTGTCGTTGGCGGTTTCCAACCGATTTACGCTGGAGGCATTGGAGGAATTGTATGCAGGGGTGCATTTGGCGTGCAAAACCTATGGCGTAGACTTAGTGGGTGGTGATACCACATCTTCCAAACAGGGACTACAACTTTCGGTTACGGCAGTTGGTGTGGCGCCTAAAACAGGAGTTGTAAAACGCAGCGGTGCCACCGAAAGTGAGCTTTTGGTAGTTTCGGGCGATTTGGGTGCTGCCTATATGGGCTTACAAGTATTGGCGCGTGAAAATGAAGTGTTTAAAGCCAACCCCAACCACCAACCCGATTTAGACCCCTACACCTATTTGGTGGAACGTCAGCTCAAACCCGAAGCCAGAAAAGACATTGTTACTCTTTTTGAAAAGTTGGGTGTAGTGCCAACATCTATGATTGATATCAGTGACGGACTCTCTTCTGAAGTATTGCATTTGTGTACCCAAAGCGATTTGGGGTGTCGATTATACGAAGACAAAATTCCCCTAGATCCACAGTTTATTGCTGTTTGCGAGGAGTTTAACATAGACAGTACAACCATTGCCTTAAGTGGTGGTGAAGATTATGAATTGCTTTTTACCATAAAACAAGAAGACTACGACAAGATTAAAGGCAATCCAAACCTTAGCGTTATTGGGCATATGACTCCAAAAGCAGACGGGGCTTGCTTGGTTACCCGCGGAAATGAAGTTATTCCACTAAAAGCCCAAGGCTGGAAGGCATTTTAAGTGTTCATCAACTCCTCAATTTCATCGGGATTAATGGGAATATTTGCCATTAGATTTTTAGGCGCACCACTAGATTGTATCACAACATCGTCTTCAATGCGTATGCCAAAACCCTCATACGGAATGTAAATTCCGGGCTCTACCGTAAATACCATATTGGCTTGCATGGGTTTGTCAAGCAATCCGTAGTCATGAGTATCTAGCCCCAAATGATGCGAAGTCCCGTGCATAAAATATTTTTTATACGCCTCGGCGTTTTCGGCAACTTCTTTTTTTGTTAGCAATCCCAAATCCACCAGTGCGCTACTCATTAGTTTGCCCACTTCTTTGTGGAATTCTTTCCATAAAACGCCAGGTTGCAGCAATTGTGTGGCTTCATTTTTCACTTTAAGTACGGCATCATAAACAGTACGTTGGCGTGGGGTAAATTGTCCAGAGACAGGTATAGTCCTTGTCATATCTGAGGAATAATTGCCGTACTCGGCACCAACATCCAGCAGTAGTACATCGCCTTCTTTGCATTGTCTGCAATTTTCTATGTAGTGCAACACATTACTGTTAGCCCCGGAAGCAATAATGGGCGTGTAGGCAAACCCTTTGGAACGATTACGCAAAAACTCATGTGCAAACTCTGCCTCAATTTCATGCTCCCAAACGCCGGGCTTTACAAAGCTTAAAATACGTCTAAATCCTTTTTCGGTAATATCACAAGCATGTTGTATTTGCGCAATTTCTTTGGGGTCTTTTACGCTGCGAAGGGCTTGTAAAATAAAATTACTTTTTTCGTAAGTGTGCTTAGGGAATTGCTCCTTACACCAATTAATAAAACGATCTTCTCTGGTTTGAGTTTCTACCTTAGCGCGGTAGTGTTCGTTGGTATTGATATAAATGTGGTCAACTTGTTTTGCTAATTCTAAAAAGGTTTTTTCAAAGTTATCTGTCCATAAAACCGTTTCTATTCCCGATAACTTAGTGGTTTCTTCTTTGGTAAGTTTATATCCTTCCCAAATGGCTATATGTGCATTGGTTTCACGTACAAAAACCATTTCGTGCTGTGCGGGGTCTTTGGCATCGGGATATAAGATAAGGACAGTTTCTTCCTGGTCAATGCCCGTGAGGTAAAACAAATCACGATGTTGAGCAAAGGGCAGGGTGCTATCAGCACTGATGGGGTAAATATCATTGGAGTTAAAAACAGCAATACTATTGGGTTTTAGCTGTGCCATAAATTGTTGGCGGTGTTGGCTAAAAACAGATGCGGGGAGTGGTGTATATTTCATATCGTAAAGTAAAAAAATTATATTCACATAAAATTAAAACCATGAAATACATCTTATTTCTTCTTGGATTTGCAGTTGCCCTTGGGCAACCTAAACCTACATCGCCTTCTAAATTACTTCAAACCACTACCAAAATAGATGAATTAATAGCGCAATCGCTTGTAGCTAAATTACCGTTAACTAATATTGGTCCAAGCGTAATGAGCGGTCGCGTGACCGATTTGGCGGTGAATCCAAACGCAACCTATGAGTTTTATGTGGCTTATGCCTCTGGTGGATTGTGGTACACCAACAACAACGGCACTACGTTTTCACCAGTCATGGACAACAGCCCCACGCAAAATATCGGAGATATTGCCGTGCATTGGCCTACACATACAATTTATGTTGGAACGGGCGAAAACAATGCCTCACGTTCATCCTATGCAGGCATCGGGATCTTAAAATCAACAGACAAAGGCAAAAGTTGGCAGCATATGGGGTTGGAAGACGCGCATCATATTGGCAAAATTGAAATCAGCCCTCACGACCCCAACGTAGTTGTTGTAGGGGTTACAGGGCATTTATACTCTGAAAACCCTACTCGAGGTATTTATAAATCTATCGATGGAGGACAAACTTGGCAGCAAACATTGTCTTTAAATAACACTACTGGAATTATTGAAATCAGCGCAGCACCAGAAGATTTTATGGTGCAATATGCTGCTGCTTGGGAAAAAGACCGCAAAGCATGGAATTTTTCGGGTAGTGGAAGTGCGTCAGGGATTTACAAAAGTACCGATGGAGGTAATTCATGGAAACGCATAACTACCTCAAATAGTGGTTTTCCTCAAGGCGATGGTGTTGGTCGTATTGGCGTGGCGGCTTTTGATGCCCAAACGGTTTATGCTATTGTTGACAATCAAGATAGACGTCCTTTAAAACAAGAGGCAAGCAAAAAATTGACAAAAAAAGATTTTGAGGGGATTTCGTTGGAAGCTTTTATGGCAATAGATACCAAATTACTCGACAATTTTTTAAAAGACAATGATTTTCCTAAAGAACATACCGCCGAAAGCATGCGCAAAGCAGTGCTAAATGGCACCCTAAAACCTTCGGATATTGCACTGTATTTGACTGATGCAAACGCCGATTTGTTTGACACGCCTGTAATAGGTGCTCAGGTATATAAAAGTGAAGACGGCGGACAGTCGTGGATAAAAACCCACGAAGGTTTTTTGGATGATGTATATTATAGCTATGGCTACTATTTTGGAATGATTCATGTTGCACCAACAGATAGCAGTCGTGTTTATATATACGGCGTACCAATGCTTACTTCATCCGATGGCGGAAAAACATTCAGCTCATTAGATGCGCCAAACGCTCATGTGGATCATCACGCCCTTTGGATAAACCCCAACAACCCAAAACATCTCATTAACGGAAACGATGGGGGTGTAAACCTTAGCTATGATGGTGGAAAAAATTGGATAAAAGCGAATCAGCCATCGGTTGGGCAATTTTATACGGTTTATGCTGATAATCAAAAGCCATATCACGTGTATGGGGGTTTACAAGACAATGGCGTTTGGGAAGCACCTCATGACAGTCGCGAGAGTGTAGCATGGCATCAATCGGGACACAATGCATGGACGAATATTATGGGCGGCGATGGCATGCAAATTCAAGTAGATAAGCGCAACGCAAATATCGTTTACACAGGCTATCAGTTTGGAAATTATTTTCGTATTAACAGAGAAAAAAATAAACGCACATATATTCAACCGAAGCATAAATTAGGAGATGCACCACTGCGATTTAATTGGCAAACACCCATTTTACTGTCCCCACACAACAACGACATCTTGTATTTGGGCAGCAACAAGCTACATCGTTCTATGGACAAAGGAGATGAATGGGTGGCCATTTCTGACGACTTAACCACAGGAGGAAAAAAAGGGAATGTGCCTTACGGAACAATTACTACTATTGATGAGTCTTCGTTTACTTTTGGACAACTTGTTGTAGGTTCAGATGATGGACTTATCCATTTTACCAAAGATAGCGGCACTACATGGTCGTGTATTAGTGACGATTTGCCTCAGCATTTATGGGTGAGCAGGGTGCAATTTTCAGCGCATAACCCCTCTCGGATTTATGTTACACTAAACGGCTACCGCTGGGATAATTTTACTCCTTATGTGTATGTTTCGGATGATTTGGGCGCCACATGGCGAAGCATTTCTTCTAATTTACCCGATGCTCCCGTAAACGTTATTCGGGAGGATTTCACAGATGAACAATTGCTTTATCTTGGAACAGATAATGGATTGTACATCAGTGTAAATCAAGGCACTTATTGGCATTTGGCAGACAGTGACATGCCACGAGTTGCCGTTCATGATTTGTTTATCCAAACGGAAGAAAACGATTTGCTTGTGGGAACACACGGTCGATCTATTTATATATTGCCATTAGAGGAGGTACAGCAGATACCAAACCTTCTTACCCAATCTGTTGCTATTCTTGAACCAGAACAAATAAAGCACAGTAAAAGATGGGGGCAAAAAAGCAGGGTTTGGTATGACGCCTACACGCCAAAATTTAATTGGACTTTCTTTGCGCAAAATCATACCGATGGTGTGTTCACAGTGACTTCTGAAAAAGGAGTTGTAGTTCACGAAGAAGCTATTCAGCTATCTAAAGGACTTCAGAAAATTCCATATGGCTTAGTGATGCAGCCAGATATGGTGAAATCATTTAACCGAAAACATAAAACAGGGATAGAACCTGCAGACGATGGCAATACGTATTTACCCAAAGGTACTTACACCCTTTTATGGAACAATGAAGTAAAAACGAAGCTAACAATAGAGTAGTTTTGTTAGAATCGCCAGAAATATTTTTTCTTGTTATTTAAACAAAAAACAGAAAGGATGTTAGAATTATCCTAAATAACCTAAAACCTTTGGCGTTCAGGCGTTCAGCACCTAATTTTGTACCCAACAAAAGCCAAAACTATGGGAGTCACCTTATCTTCAACCATCCTCAGAAAAGTAGCCATGGCACTGTCTGGTATTTTCTTAATGATCTTTTTGCTGCAACATTTTGTCATCAACATAACATCTGTTTTTAGCGAAGCTATTTTCAACCAGTTTTCGCACTTTATGGGTACTAACCCCATAGTGCAGTTTTTACTCCAGCCCATACTCATCTTTGGAGTAATTTTTCACTTTGTGATGGGGTTTGTCCTTGATATTCAAAACAAACGCGCTCGGGGTACACGCTATGCCGTGTACAAAGGAAGCGCTAATGCAAGTTGGGTTTCGCGAAACATGCTGATTTCTGGCGCCACGGTATTGGCATTTTTGGCCTTACATTTTTATGATTTTTGGGTACCCGAAATGAATTACAAATACATCGAAGTATTACCTGAAGATCCAACCCGTTATTACGAAGAGTTGGTGCACAAATTTGAAGACCTAACACGTGTGGTGTTGTATGTTATTTCATTCTTCTTTTTGGCGTTGCATCTATTACATGGTTTTTCCTCAGCATTTCAATCTATGGGCTTTAATAACAAATATACTCCTGCTGTAAAATCGTTTGGAAAATTGTATGCCATTGGTATTCCTGTAGGGTATGCTTTTATCGCTATTTTTCACTTTTTAAATCACTAAATATGGCAACACTAGACGCTAAAATTCCCCAAGGTCCAATTGCCGAAAAGTGGACCAACCATAAAAACAATATTGACCTTGTAAGCCCTGCAAACAAACGTTTGATTGACGTAATTGTAGTGGGTACGGGGCTTGCGGGAGGTTCTGCCGCAGCTACACTAGCCGAATTGGGCTATAACGTAAAAGCATTTTGTTTCCAAGACTCTCCCAGACGTGCGCACTCCATTGCTGCACAAGGAGGAATTAATGCAGCGAAAAATTATCAAGGAGATGGCGATTCCACCTATCGCTTGTTTTATGATACCGTAAAAGGCGGCGATTACCGTGCTCGCGAAGCAAATGTATATCGTTTGGCAGAGGTTTCTGCTAACATCATTGACCAATGTGTCGCACAGGGAGTTCCCTTTGCTCGTGATTACGGCGGACTTTTGGATAACCGTTCGTTTGGGGGTGTACTTGTGTCCAGAACATTTTATGCTAAAGGCCAAACCGGACAGCAGTTGTTATTGGGTGCGTACTCTGCTATGAACCGTCAAATAGGGCGTGGTAAAATCAAAATGTATAACCGTCACGAAATGCTAGATTTGGTAAAAGTGGACGGCAAAGCAAGAGGGATTATTACAAGAAATTTGGTTACTGGCGAAATTGAACGCCATGCAGCACATGCCGTAGTTATTGCCTCAGGCGGATATGGAAATTTATTCTATTTGTCCACCAATGCTATGGGAAGCAACGTAACGGCAGCTTGGAAAATACATAAGCAAGGGGCATATTTTGCCAATCCATGCTTTACACAAATTCACCCAACGTGTATTCCCGTTTCAGGCGATCATCAATCAAAATTAACTTTAATGTCGGAGTCGCTCCGAAACGATGGACGCATTTGGGTTCCCAAGAAGAAGGAAGACGCAGAAGCCATTCGTGAAGGACGACTTAAACCCACCAATTTGGCAGAGGAAGATCGCGACTATTACTTGGAGCGTCGCTACCCTGCCTTTGGTAACCTTGTGCCAAGAGATGTGGCATCGCGTGCTGCCAAAGAACGCTGCGATGAAGGCTACGGCGTAAACAAAACCGGCGAGGCAGTTTTCCTCGATTTTGCGGATGCCATTATTCGTTACGGAAAAGAAAAAGCGCATGTAAAGGGATTGGATGAAAATGATACCGCACTGGTTCAAAAATTGGGGAAGGAAATTATAAAGGCAAAGTATGGAAACTTGTTTCAGATGTACGAGAAAATCGTAGATCAGAATCCATACGAAACTCCGATGATGATTTATCCAGCAGTGCATTATACCATGGGCGGCGTATGGGTTGATTATAATCTTATGACCACTATTCCCGGCTGTTTTGCTATCGGCGAAGCCAATTTTTCAGATCATGGAGCCAACCGCTTAGGTGCATCTGCGCTTATGCAAGGATTGGCAGACGGCTATTTTGTGTTGCCCTATACCATCGGCGATTATTTGGCAGATGATATTCGCACAGGACCTATTTCTACAGATACACCAGAGTTTGAAGCTGCAGAGCAGCGCGTTCAAGCGCAAATAGATGCCTTTATGAACAACAAAGGCACCAAAACGGTAGATTATTTCCATCGAAAATTGGGTAAAATCATCTGGAACAAATGTGGGATGTCTCGCAATGAAGATGGATTAAAAGAAGCCATGAAAGAAGTTAAAGCGCTTCGAGAGGAGTTTTATAAAGACGTTTTTGTACCTGGAACAGCTGACTCGTTCAACGAGCCACTGGCAAAAGCACTTCGTGTAGCAGATTTTTTAGAGTTGGGCGAATTGTTTGCCAAAGACGCTTTAGAGCGCACCGAGTCTTGTGGAGGCCACTTTAGAGAAGAATCGCAAACACCAGAAGGCGAAGCCCTTCGTGACGATGCTAATTTCACTTTTGTTTCGGCATGGGAATACAACGGCGAGCCAAGCGATGCCAAGTTGCATAAGGAAGCACTGAATTATGAAAATATTGAACTTAAAACGCGATCGTACAAGTAGATTAGGCAAAAGGCAATAGTTATTAGTTAATAGGAAATAGTTATCAGTTAATAGGTAAACAGTTAATGGTTTTTTTAATGAGTGACATAAAAACATTTGAAGATTTGGATTGTTGGAAAAAAGCTAGGCGGTTAAGAATTAAAATTTCTGAGTTGGTAAAGACATTTCCCAATGATGAAAAGTTTGGTCTTACTTCGCAAATTGTTCGCGCTGTAAGATCCGTAACGCATAACATTGCTGAAGGCTATGGCAGATTTCACTTTCGTGAAAACGCACAGTTTTGTAGAACTTCAAGGGGTTCACTATACGAGGTTTTAGACCAAGTAATTGTAGCCAATGAGGAGGGCTATATTTCTGAAAACATGTTAAATGAAATAAGAAAAGATATTTTTGAGAACATCAAAATTCTTAATGGGTATATAAACTATTTGGTTAAAAGCGCAGAGAATAATAATAACTAACAGATAACTATTAACCAATAACTATTAACTTAATAGGGTAACATATGAAACTGACATTAAAAATTTGGCGACAAGAAAACGCCACCGCAAAAGGAAGCATGCACACCTATTCGCTTGACGATGTTTCACCAGATATGTCGTTTTTGGAAATGATGGATGTGCTTAACGAGCAACTGATGGACCAAGGCATTGACCCTGTAGCTTTTGACCATGATTGTCGAGAGGGTATTTGTGGAGCATGCTCTATGTTTATCAATGGAGAAGCTCACGGCCCAGATCGACTGATTACTACTTGCCAGTTGCACATGCGCAAATTTAAAGATGGTGATACCATTCATATTGAGCCATTTCGAGCAAAGCCATTTCCGGTAATTAAAGATTTGGTCGTTGATCGCTCGTCATTTGATCGCATTCAACACGCTGGGGGTTTTGTTTCGGTAAACACTTCTGGAAATACCCAAGATGCCAACGCCATTCCTATAGAAAAAGCAGATGCCGACAAGGCATTTGATGCAGCAGCATGTATTGGCTGTGGGGCATGTGTGGCAACATGTAAAAACGCATCTGCCATGCTGTTTGTTTCGGCTAAAGTATCGCAGTATGCACTTCTGCCACAAGGACAAGTGGAGGCAACAGATCGTGTGCTAAATATGGTTAAGCAAATGGACGATGAAGGCTTTGGAAATTGTACCAATACTGGAGCTTGCGAAGTGGAATGCCCTAAGGGTATTTCGCTAGAAAATATTGCCCGTATGAACCGTGAGTATCTCTCAGCGAATGTAAAGGGGTAACGGAGTTAAAAGATAAACTACCTTTTTAATTTAAATCAGTAGTTTTATCTAATGGAAATCCTACACACCGCCTTACTTCAAACCAATTTGCATTGGCATAACCCTGCCGCAAATCAATTGGCATTTGAGCAGCTTATAGAAGAGTTACCTCAAGGTGTAAACCTTATTGTACTGCCCGAAATGTGGGCAACAGGTTTCACGATGACACCCAGCGACGTTGCCGAACCCATGAGCGGTTCTTCTGTTTCTTGGATGCAACAGATGGCAAAACAACACCATGTAGCCGTTTGCGGAAGTCTTGCCATCAAAGAAAATAATGCATTTTATAATCGATTTATTTTTGCACACCCAAACGGACAGTTAGACACCTATGACAAAGCGCATCCCTATACGCCTTCGGGAGAGGCGCGGATTTACAACGCTGGAAAGGGCAGCAGACTAATCGAATACGCAGGGTTTCGCATACGTCCGTTAGTGTGCTACGATTTGCGTTTTCCGGTATTTGCACGTAATACGGACAACTACGATTTGCTTATTTGCGTTGCGAATTGGCCTTCCGCACGTATTCAAGCATGGAACACGCTGCTGCGTGCGCGTGCTATAGAAAACATGGCATTTTCTGTTGGGGTAAATCGCACTGGGAAAGATGCATATCTTTTGCAATATCCGGGTGCTTCGGCGGCGTACAATGCCCTTGGCGACGAAATAGCATTTGCTGAAGCACCGACATCTATTGCTTTAGCTGAATTTGATAAAAATGAGCTGTATAAATTGCGCAAAAAGCTCCCGTTTTTGGACGATCGCGATGCGTTTACTCTAGAATAAATTGTTCTTGTAATTCCCAGTTGGCACGCACATCTAAAAGTGGCGGAAAGTGATATACCGCTTCAGGTTTTTTTCCTGCTAAAAAGTTCCCTGTGTCCCATTTGCCATTAGCATTTTCATCTACTCGAACACGCACATAATATTTGTTTGGCAACAGATAGGCAAAGCGATATAACCCACGTTCTTCTTCGATATACTTGCTCCGAACAATTTCCTCCTTTTCATTTATCAAATCAATAAAAATAGGATACGAAGGCACATTGGCTAACCTTAATGACAGGTTGCCATAATCTACCCTGCTTTTGGTGCTAACAGACGTTGAAAGGCTATCGTTTGCAATGTCAAAAAAATCTGTTACGGCACCCGGAAGGAGCTCGAGTTGGTATTTTTCGTTAGGAAAGATATCAAACAAAACATGTAGCTCATGCATGCCTTTTTGCGTAAGCGTAAAGGGTATTTGCGTCGAATCTTTTGCTCGTAGACTCATGGAGTCTTGTACAAGTTTTTTGATGGGAGTATTGGTAATAAGTTTCAGCGTGTCGCTAAGATGCAGCGTTCCTTTTGGCTCAAAAGAAATTTGTAGCGAATCGGGTTCCGCTTTTCGAACTCGAAAGGCATACTCTTTTGTCAAGGTGTCGTGGCGTAAGGTAAAACGCAGCGAATCGGCATCAATTCCTTTATACCAATAGTAGAGCGTATCGGATTCACGGTCACGTGAAACCATTGAAGCAAAACTGTCATTAACGGTTTCCTTAAGTTCAATGGAAACGGCATCACTCCCTTTAAATCCAAACCCTATACGTTGCTTTCCTGCTTGGTAGGCTTTGCCAAAATCAAATGCTGGATCTTCCTTGAAGAGCGATAGCTGAAATAAGCTATCGTTCGGCAATGTAATGACGTGGCTTATGGCATCAATTTTATCTACCGAAGGGTCAAAAACATAATTTTTGGATACATCTTTTACAGCAGCCAAAAGATAATCGCCTGCTTTGAGATTGGGCATCAAAAACTCAGTAAGACTGTCTAGTGTGTTGGTATAATAGAGCGGCTTATTTTTGTAAATAACCGAGTCGGTATAGGTACTATCTATGGGAAAAAGCATTACCGAAACAAAGGATTCGGGGGTACGGGAAAAAGCATCGGAAATGGTGCCGCGTAACTTGAGGGAATCTATGGTAGCACCCGTGGAAAACACATAATAGAAATAAGAAAACGGATTACCTTCGTTGTTGTCCACCACACTCTCCCCAAAATTAAAGGTATAGGTGGTGTTTTGAGCAAGGGAGTCCAAAAATTCGATTTCAACATATTTTGCCGCCTGGCTTTGTGGCGAAATCACATAAGCGGTTTGCTCAAGAGGCGGTGAAACAACAAGTTGATCATTGAGTTTATTTAGCTTGATATATTCATCAAAATAAATGCGGATGCGGTCTTCTTTAAACTGAACAGACTGCTGAGGTGGTTCGGCACGTAACATAACGGGTGGGGTTTCGTCTTTTGGGCCACCGGTGGGTGAACCACGACGTGCACATTGCACAAACACAGAGCAAATCAAAAGCGCAACAAAAACCCGTTTAAGCATAGCGCAAAATAACGACTATTTTCTTGCTTACGGAAGGATGTTTTGTGCATATGCCATTCCCAAAACCGAAATTTTAGTACATGACCCGTTTAGCAAGGTATTTCCGCAAGCAGTTAGCGTGGCTCCTGTGGTAATCACATCGTCTACCAATAACAGGTGTTTGTATTCTTTTTTTGATTGTACCGAAAAGGCATTTTTTACCTCTTCCCAGCGCGCTTCCCGCGACATACGCGCTAAGGTTTTAGTTTGATTTTTTCGCACTAATAGATGGTCTAAATACGGCACTCCCAAACGAGTTGCCCAATATTGCCCAAAGCCTGTTACTTGATTGTAACCTCTTTTACGTTGTCGGGACGGGTGCAGTGGTACCGGCACAATGCCATCACATTGTAAGATAGGGTGTTCTTTTGGAATAAGTTGTGCGCTTTGCTGTGCGATCCATTCGGCTACTTTCTTCTTTCCTTGATATTTTAGTGCATGGATAAGCGCCTGAATGGGCGAGTGTTGCAAAAAATAAAAGGGCGCATACGCCCCTTCCAATGGAAGGTATTGGCGCAGCAACACTTTTAACGCATTGTTTTCTTCATGCTCAAAATAGGTTTTTGGAAGTTGTGTGGAACAGTTCACGCAAAGCCATTTTTGCTTTGTAGCAAGGGGTTGCTTACAATTCCAACAGCATTGTGGAAACCAAACGGCAAGTAAATCATTCAGCATAGGCTAATGTTCTGATTAAGGCACGGTGTAAATTAGTAAACTTATCCTATTTTTGCGCCATGGCAGACCAAGATTTGTTTAAAAAAGTATTGTCCCATGCCAAAGAGTATGGGTTTGTGTTTCCTTCTAGTGAAATTTATGATGGGCTTAGTGCCGTGTATGATTACGGTCAGCAGGGTGTTGCGTTGAAAAAAAACTTACGCGAGTATTGGTGGAAAGCCATGGTGCAACTCAATGAAAATATTGTGGGATTGGATGCTGCTATTTTGATGCACCCGACCACGTGGAAGGCTTCTGGGCACGTGGACGCGTTTAACGATCCGCTTATTGATAATAAAGACTCCAAAAAGCGCTATCGCGCCGATGTGTTGGTGGAGGATTATGTAGGAAAGTTGGATGCAAAAATTGACAAAGAAGTCCAAAAAGCTGCTAAACGTTTTGGCGATGCGTTTGATAAAGAACAATTTTTAAGCACCAATCCGCGCGTTGTGGGCTACAAAGAAAAAGGCGATGCCATTTTAAAACGATTGGGCAAATCGTTAGAAAACGAAGATTTGGCAGACGTGAAGGCACTCATCGAAGAATTGGAGATTGTGTGTCCGTTGTCGGGCTCAAAAAACTGGACAGAAGTCAAGCAATTTAATTTGATGTTTGGCACCAAATTGGGTGCTTCTGCTGAAAGTGCTACCGAATTGTATTTACGCCCCGAAACCGCACAAGGAATTTTTGTAAACTTTTTAAATGTTCAAAAAACGGGACGCATGAAATTGCCTTTTGGGATTGCCCAAACAGGGAAGGCGTTCAGAAACGAGATTGTAGCTCGGCAGTTTATTTTCCGTATGCGTGAGTTTGAGCAAATGGAAATGCAGTTTTTTATTCCGCCGGGGACACAAAAAGAATGGTACGCACACTGGAAAGAAACCCGCTTAAAATGGCACCATTCGTTGGGGTTAGGAGCAGACAATTATCGCTTTCACGACCACGAAAAATTGGCGCATTACGCCGACGCAGCTTGTGATATCGAGTTTCGTTTTCCATTTGGATTCAAGGAGTTGGAGGGGATTCATTCCCGCACCGACTTTGACCTTGGAAGTCACGAAAAATACTCGGGTAAAAAGCTGCAATACTTTGATCCGGAACGACAAGAAAACTATGTGCCTTATGTGTTGGAAACCTCCATTGGTTTAGACCGCTTGTTTTTGGCGGTGTTTTCACATGCATTACAAGACGAAACCTTAGAAGATGGCTCAACCAGAACGGTGTTGCGCTTGCCCGCTGTGGTAGCGCCCACTAAAGTAGCCGTGTTGCCGTTAGTCAAAAAAGATGGCTTACCAGCTATTGCCAAAGACATTGTCAATGACCTTAAATGGGACATGGCAGTTACCTATGATGAAAAGGATGCTGTGGGTCGTCGTTACCGACGACAAGATGCGCTGGGAACGCCGTTTTGCATTACGGTTGACCACCAAACGCTGGAAGACCAAACCGTAACGCTACGCCACCGCGATAGCATGGAACAAGAACGCCTTAGCATAGCTGAAGCAAATTCGAAACTTAGTAAAGCAATTGCTTTTGAAAGCTGGCTTAAGTAAGGGAATTTAAAATCCAACGTTCTATTTAAAAACGCCGTCAGTTCGAGTGAATTTTACGATTGAAATGAGTAAAATTTGTATCGAGAACGTGTCTTCTGGATTGTTATAAAACCTGTAAACATTTAGTTTTTGAATTTGTTCTCGATATGATTTTTTCGTTCCTCAAAATCACTCGAACTGACATAATTTTTTCAATTATATCCCTAAATTACAATAACGCCTTAAAACCTTTTCCCTATAGACAAACCAAAACGCCCGTGGGCATCTGGATGGGAGTAGTTGTCCGTATCTCTGTTTATAAAGTAGCGTCCAACACCAACAAATGTTTCAAATGAAAATCCGTTTCGATTAACCCACTTTTTCCCAAGACCTACACCCATGTATATTTGGAATTCATTAGAGTTACTATTTTGCTTTTCATCAAAATCAACAGATGAAAAAGAGCTAAATGCTTCTACAAAAAGTCCACTTGCACCATAATCTTTTCTGTTTAAAAAGTAGAATCGGTAATAAGGTGTAATGGAAAAATTTTGATAGGTTGCGTCATGGTCGCCAAAATTTGCAAATAATGATACGCCATAACCGTTAGATTCATTTAAAATTCTTTCATAGCTTAAACTTAGTGCAGGATGCATGATTAAATCAAGAGCATTGAGCCGAATCTCATTTTTTTCATGGACTTCAACTTCGTCAAATTGATTTACGACTTCAACTTTGGTAACTTTTTCATCTTCCTGCGCATAGCCACAGAAAAACACTAATAAAACAAACGAAATAATAAGTAGCTTATTCATGAAAAGTAGATTTAGTTTACTCAAATATACGCAAAATTTGTGCCATTAGTTTGTATTTTAGCCCTATGCAAATTATTTCATACAATGTAAACGGCATTCGTGCGGCACTCAACAAAGGTTTTTTGGATTGGTTACAAGCGGCATCGCCAGATGTGCTTTGCCTTCAGGAGACCAAAGCCCGGCCCGAGCAACTTGACCTTACGGTTTTTGAAAAGGCAGGCTATCCGTATCACTATTGGTTTTCGGCACAAAAGAAGGGGTATAGCTCTGTTGCTATTTTGTGTAAGCAAAAACCCAATAATGTTGCCTACGGCACAGGTATAGATTATATGGATACCGAAGGGCGCAATTTGCGTGTTGATTTTGACAATGTTTCTGTAATGAGTTTGTATTTGCCTTCGGGTACCAACCCCGATCGCTTGGCGTATAAATTCACCTATATGGATGATTTTCAATCCTACATAGATACCCTAAAAAAAGACTTTCCTAATTTGGTCATTTGTGGCGATTACAACATTTGCCATGAAGCCATAGATATTCACGACCCGGTGCGCAATGCAAAGGTTTCGGGCTTTTTGTCCGAAGAACGTACTTGGCTAGACGGCTTTATTCGTAGCGGTTTTGTGGATTCGTTTCGACATATAAATAAGGAGCCACATCATTATAGTTGGTGGAGTTACCGCGCCAATGCCCGAAATAACAATAAGGGTTGGCGCATTGATTACGCCATGGTTTCTGAACCGCTTAAAAACAATATTGAACGTGCATTTATACTTCCCCAAGCTATCCACTCTGACCACTGTCCTGTAGGTGTAACGCTAGCAATTTAAATTATGAAATACACGACAATTCCGCACACCGATATTCGGGTGAGTAAAATTTGCCTAGGCACCATGACTTGGGGCAACCAAAACACGCAAAACGATGGCTTTGAACAAATGGATTACGCCCTAGAAAAAGGAGTGAATTTTTTTGATTCAGCAGAACTGTACCCTGTTCCTGCCAACGCAGAAACCTACGCCGACACGGAGCGGATTATCGGCAATTGGTTTGAGCAGCGTAAAAACCGCGATAAGGTAGTGTTAGCCACCAAAATTGCAGGACCAGGTGCTTATACCGCTCACATTCGCACCACGGGCTTTACGCCCGATAGCATTCGTGAGGCGTTGGAAGGAAGTTTGATGCGCTTAAAAACAGATTACATTGATTTATACCAACTGCATTGGCCCGAACGCAACGCCAATTTTTTTGGAAAACGAGATTATGCACCAGATGAAAATGAGCAATGGGAAATCAATTTTCAACAAGTTTTAGAAACCCTTGCCGAGTTTATTAAAGAAGGAAAAATAAGACAGATAGGTATATCTAATGAAACGCCTTGGGGTGCGATGAAATACCTTGCCTTAGCCGAACACAAAAACCTACCCCGAATGAAAACGATTCAAAACCCGTACTCCTTGCTCAATCGTACTTTTGAGGTGGGAAATGCGGAGGTTTCGCATCGAGAACAATTGGGATTATTGGCATATTCCCCGTTAGCATTTGGTGTGCTTACTGGAAAATACCGCGGTGGAAATCTGCCCGAAAAAAGCAGGTTAAAATTATTTCCCCGTATGGCACGGTATAGCAGCAAAGAAGCCACGGTAGCAACAGAAGCCTATGCCAAGATTGCGGAAAAGCATCAGTTGTCGTTAACGCAGCTTTCGTTAGCATTTGTTACGGATCGCCCTTTTGTAACGTCCAATATTATTGGCGCCACCACCATGGCGCAGTTGGCTGAAAACATTGCTATTGCCGATGTAACCTTATCAGAAGATATTTTAGCAGAAATTGATGCCGTGCATAACCGAATGCCAAACCCTTCGCCTTAAAACAAATGCGCTACTACCTCTTGAATGGTAGCTAGCCGAATAAGCTCCAGCCCTTTGGGTGCTGCGGGTACTTTTTGCGCCACGACCATACGCTCAAAGCCTAGTTTTGTGGCTTCTTGCATACGTTGTTCCATTTTGGGAACATTGCGCAATTCGCCCGAAAGTCCTACCTCGGCAGCAAACGTATAGCCCTTAGGAATAGCAACATCCAAACTACTGGAGAGAATGGCCGCCATAACCGCCAAATCCAATCCCGGATCGTCAAGGCGAAGTCCACCAGCAAGATTTAGAAACACATCTTTTGCGCCTAACTGAAAGCCAGCGCGTTTTTCCAAAACCGCCAACAGCATGTTTAGACGTTTGTTATCAAAACCTGTGCTACTGCGCTGCGGTGTCCCATATACGGCAGAACTTACAAGGGCTTGCATCTCAATCAGCATGGGGCGAATGCCCTCAACAGTAGTACCAATGGCGTGTCCACTAAGCCCAGCACTTTCAGAAGAAATAAGCAACGCACTAGGGTTGGCAACAGGCAAAAGTCCTTCTTGTGCCATGGTGTAAATGCCCAATTCAGCCGTAGTACCAAAACGGTTTTTGTGGGCACGTAAAATGCGATAGACATGATTTCTGTCCCCTTCAAAATGGAGCACAGTATCTACCATATGTTCCAGCACTTTTGGTCCTGCAATGGCACCATCTTTGGTAATATGCCCTACCAAAAAAACAGGTGTTTGTGTGCTTTTGGCAAACTGTAGCAATTCGGCAGTACAGGCGCGAATTTGTGATACGCTTCCTGCGGTACTATCAATGACATCGGAATGTAATGTTTGAATGGAATCAATAACAACAAGTGCGGGTTGTAGTTTACCTAAATGGTGTAAAAGCGATTGCGTATGTGTTTCTGCTAGTAAATAACATTCGCTACTTTCTTCAGTCACACGTGCGCTTCGTAGTTTAATTTGCTGTTCGCTTTCCTCTCCGGATACATAAACCACTTTTCCTGTGACAGAAAGTGCAACTTGTAGCAATAATGTAGATTTTCCAATGCCGGGTTCACCGCCCACAAGCATCATGGCACCAGGCACAATTCCCCCGCCCAACACACGATCGAGTTCAGGATCGCCAGAAGAAAGTCGCTTTAGTGCATCTATGGCTACATCTTGAATACGCACAGGACTTGCCTTTATAGGCGCAGCTTTTTCAGATTGCCATGCCGCTTTTTTGGGGTTGTCCAAAACTTCCTCTTGAAGTGTGTTCCAGCTTTTACAAGAGCTACATTGCCCCTGCCATTGTGTGTGTTGTGTACCACAGTGGGTACAAAAAAATGCTTTTTTGACTTTTGCCATTAAGCGAAGCTACTTATTTTTTGGACAAAATGGGAAGGAGTAAAAAAGAAAGGCTACCAAATACCACTACCATGAGGGTTTGCCCTGTCCACATAACCCAACCAAACGCCAAGGCTTGGGGATAAGACACCTCAAAAGCTTGCAGTACTGCAGCTACCGCCAACGGATATAAACCAATTCCGCCATTTGTGGCAGACATAGCAAAACCACCAGCAATAAATGCTGGAAGAATAGCCGAAAGAGACAATCCGCTTGTTTCGGGCAGGGCAAAGGTAACCGCCCAAAACATCATCAAATACATTCCCCATATAAACAACGTGTGCATTATAAACGCCCATCTATTTTTCAAGGTGCGCACCGATAGCATTCCCGCCCAAAGCCCATTAAAAAAACCAACAATTTTTAAAGCCCACAATTTTTGTGAGTGTTTAAGTTTTCGAATGAACACAAAAAACAGCACCGCAGCTGCTGCTATCCAAAGTAAGGTATAGGGGTTAAATATTGGACCCCCAATAACCTCTAAGAGCAAATCACGATGAAGCAAAAAGCCGAAACCAATAAAGGAGAACAATAATATGAGGTCAATGATACGCTCGGTAACGATGGTACCAAAGCCTTTATGAAACGGAACATTGGCATAAGTTGCCAATGCGGTAGCGCGTAATACTTCTCCAGAGCGAGGAATACCTAAATTGGAGAAATAGGAAATCATTACGGTAAGCGTTCTAATGATAAACGAGGGTTGGTAGCCAAGGGGTTTGAGTAAAAAATTCCAACGATAGGCACGGGATAGGTGACTTAATGCGCCAAAAACTAAGGATAAAAGCACAAATTTTAAATCGGCTTGTTTGACAGCAGCGATAATTTGTGCGCGATCTTCCTCAGTGGTACTTGCAAATGAAAAATATACCAAATACAGCCCAAGCCCTAATGGAACTACATTTTTAAGGAGCTTAAGGAATGAAGACATGGAATTAGTCCAGGGTATTAGTGGAGGTGTTTGGAAAAATCAATGTTGGGGTAAAAGATTTGGCGGCTTCAAAAGTCATGCTGGCATAGCTGATGATAATAATCACATCTCCTTTTTGTACTTTTCGTGCAGCAGGCCCGTTAAGGGTAATTTCACCTGAATCTGCTAACCCTTCAATGACATAGGTTTCAAGTCGCTCGCCGTTGTTTACATTTACTACTTGCACCTTTTCGCCTGCAATGATATTTGCAGCATCCATAAGGGTTTTGTCAATGGTAATGCTGCCAATGTAGTCTAACTCGGCACCCGTGACACTTACACGATGAATTTTAGATTTTAAAACCTCAATTTGCATGGCGCAAATGTACTTATTTTAATCAACTCATTTAAGTTTATAAAACTGTAGGAAAATAATTTGAATAAGTCATATCTCGAACTAAATTTTTTTCAGAATTTCACTCGATATGACATGCTCATCGCATTCAGAAATTATATCGAGAATAGTTTAAAAAAAAGAGTGCTTTAATTTAATGCGATATTATCGATTAATCGAACCCCTTCTACAGAAGTTGCCACAAAAATACGTTGCTTTTTATGTGGGTTAACTTCAAAAACTTCCTGCAGTGTATTTTCATCAACGCACATAGCGTAGTTCAGGGTAAACTTTGGATGTTTTGCAAAGGCATTTGCAATGTGGGTGTATATATCTGTTTTTTTCATCCCTCTGCCAGCGCAATATTTTAGGGTTTCGAAAATAAAACCCGCTTCGGCTCTAACAGCTTTTGAAAGAAGTACGTTTCGCGAACTCATGGCAAGCCCGTTAGCTTCTCTTACGATAGGACACGATACTATGGTTGTAGGAATTGCTGATTTATCTACCCAATTTTTAATGATTTGTAACTGTTGAAAATCTTTTTCTCCAAAATAGGCTCGATGGGGTTTTATGGCTTCAAATAGCTTAGATACAATTGTAAGAACTCCATTAAAATGTCCTGGGCGGTCTGCCCCTTCCATTACCTTATCTAATCCATTAAATGAGAATGTACTTGCCTCCGCTTTTTCAGGGTACATCTCTGAAACCGTTGGCGCAAAAACATTTATGTTCGGATCAATGCCGTGAATTGCCTCCACATCAGCAGCAAGACTTTCAGGGTAGGCATCCAAATCGGAAGGATTGTTAAATTGGGTTGGATTCACAAAAATGGTTACCCAAACACTTTCGTTTTCTTCTTTTGCTTGTGCTATTAGTGCTAGATGTCCTTGGTGTAATGCGCCCATAGTGGGAACCAAACCAGACTGATATGCCCGTTGTTTTTGACGTGTATTATGAACCTCTTTTAATTTACGATATAGCGACATAGTTAAGCACGTAGTGATTGAGCACAAAAGTCGTTTAAATTTTTAGTAAATTTGCATTCTAATCCACAAATACGACTTGCTCCTTTATGAAAGACAAAAAGATATTATACATATCATCAGAAGTCGTACCGTACCTTCCACATACTGAGCTTTCCAATTTGGCGTTTGAAATCCCAAAAATGGTTAATGATCGTGGTGGGCAAACGCGGATTTTTATTCCAAAATACGGATTGATTAACGAACGCCGTCATCAATTACATGAAGTGATACGTCTTTCAGGCATGAATCTGGTTGTCAATGATATAGACATGCCATTGATTATCAAAGTGGCGTCTATTCCAAAAGAGCGAATGCAAGTGTACTTTATTGATAACGAAGATTATTTTAAAGGTCGTGGATTATATGCTGAAGAAAGCGGAAAGCTTTATGCTGACAACGAAGAACGGGCTATTTTCTTTGCTAAGGGGGTCATCGAAACAGTAAAAAAATTGAATTGGTCACCCAATATTATTCATGTTCAGGGTTGGATAGCTGCTTTGGTGCCGCTTTATTGTAAGTTTTATTATAAGGATGAGCCGTTGCTTGCAAATACCAAAATCGTGACCTCCTTCTTTGCGCCTCCTTTTGAAGGAAAATTAGGTGGAGATTTGTTTTCAAAAATTGCTTTTGATGGTATAGAAGCTGAACACATGATCGATTTGAAAAAACCAACGCTTGATGCATTGTATTCAAATGCGGTGCAGCACTCAGATGGCATTATTATTGCGAGTGAAGAAGTCAGTGATGTAGTAAAAAAGATTGCTTTCAGCAGCTCAAAACCTATTTTGGAATTAAGTAAAGAATCCGATGCGCTTGATGCCCACGAAACCTTTTATCAGACTGAATTTTAAAACCCGAATGATTAAAAAATTTCTCCCTATTGCACTTGTGCTTGCCCTAGTTTCATGCGATAAAAAGTTTAATGAAGTTGGCGCTGAGGTATTCCCTCCAAATACTATTCAAGCAAAAAAGGTACTTTATCCAGTAAAAGTTTCACATACGCTAATCGATGTGGCACAGACAAATACAGGCGCGGTCTTGCAACTAGGTGAATACCGTGATAATTTGTTTGGAACAACAGCTGCCGCTGTGGTTTCTCAATTTAATTTGAGTTCGTATGCACCCACTTTTGGTGATAAAAGTGCTGCATTAGAAAGCTCAGAAAGTTTTGATGAGCAAGAAACCATTACAGACGTATGGTTGGAAATTCCATTTTTCACCAATAGAATAGATGCAGATAGTGATGGATTGATTGACGAATACGACATTGACGATTCGGACCCAAATAGCGACTCAGACGGTGACGGTGTGAGCGATATTGCGGAACGAAATAACGGAACGGATCCTACAAACCCTGATACCGATGGCGACGGAACGCCAGACGGACGAGACGCTGAGACCGAAAACCCATACCCCGACAAAAAATTGTATGCCATTGATTCCCTCTTTGGAAATAGGGAGACAACTTTTGATGTGGAAGTAACTAAACTAAACTACTTTTTACGTCAGCTGGATCCTGATCAAAACTTTGAACAACTCCAACCCTATTACTCTAATTTTAATTTTGGCACGTATAAAGAACAGCAGCTTGGCAGTGCGAATATTAATCTAAACTTCAATGAAATTATTGTTGAGGGTGAGAATAACAATCTAACTCCGAGACTTAGAGTACCATTAGACAAAGCTATTTTTCAGCAACTTCTCATTAACAAGGAGGGCGCAACTGAACTCTCTACAGCAGAACTTTGGCTAGACTATTTCAGATCTATTTCTATTGAAACAAGCAACTTTAGCTCACCAATGCTTATGTTGCTGGATTTTGATAGGATGAGTATTCGAATTGCATACACCTACAAAGCAAAAAAACCAGACACCGACCCTGTTGAAATAGAAGATAAGAATAAGGAGTTTTTGATTAATGCAGGGGTGCTTAAATTTAATACGATAACTAAAACGACTGCTGCAGCACCAGAGCTTAACAGTATAGTTTCGGCTGCTGCACCAACACAAATTGCCTTAGGGGGCGGGCTTGGAAGTGTAGCCACCATTACCCTATTTGAGGACAATGAAGAACTTGAAGCAATAAAAGGAAAGTCAATGTTGCTGAATGAAGCTAATCTCACATTTCATATTGACAAACAAGCAGTTGAGCAACATGGTTTAAGCCTTCCAAATCGTTTGTATTTGTATAATGCCAATACCAATGCGCCTATCATTGATTTCCTGAGAGACGCGTCCGTTATTGGCACCCAAAATAAGTTGGTGTATGGTGGATTTTTAGTAAAAAATGATGACAACCACTATTACAAGATTAGGCTAACTGAATATTTGCGTGATATCATCAGCAAGGATTCTGTCAATGCACCATTACGAGTGTCAATCACTAATGCATTTGCTACGCAAGGTGCTGTTGCTATGGCAAAAGTTGACAATACCTCTATAAATAAAATACCTGCCGGTACCGTTTCCTCACCAAAGTCGGCCGTATTTGTAGGACCAACCCCAACTGACCCTGCGCTTGCAGATTTAAAGTTACAGTTGGAACTGTTCTACACAGAGATTGAATAATTAATCGGCTATATAAAATAGCATAGCAAGGACAAGTTTGTATTAATATTGTATTTTTAGGACACCCAAAATCTAAAAATATGATAAAAGGACTACTTATTCTTGCGGTTACTCTTCTTGTGCTACTTGCGTTAAATTATTTTATAATTCGTGTTTTCAAACTCTCGGAGGTCAAACGAGAACGGTTACGCAGAATTTCAGTACATATCTACGTTATTTTTTTGATTTTCTTGGGAGTACTCAATTTAATTGAAGAAAACAGCCTCTTTGGTTGGGGGCACATCCTTGCTGGATTAGGCTTTCTTTTTACTGATCGATACGATAGAAAAAGAAAAAATCTATAACTCTTTCCGCAGTCGTGCTACAGGGGCGCCGATCATTTCACGGTATTTTGCCACGGTTCGGCGGGCAATGGGATAGCCCTTTTCGTTCATGATATTCATCAATTGTTCGTCCGTAAACGGACTGGTTTTGTCTTCAGCAGCAATCACATCGCCCAAAGCTTTTTTTACTTCTATGGTTGAAACATCTTCGCCCGCAGCGTTGGTAATTCCTTCCGAGAAAAACCACTTTACCAATTTAGTTCCATAAGGCGTATCCACATATTTACTATTGGCAACCCTAGAAACTGTAGAAATATCCATGCCAATACGGTCGGCGATATCTTTTAAAATCATGGGTTTTAGTTGTTGCTCATCGCCAGTGAGAAAATAGTCTTGCTGAAAATCCATGATGGTTTTCATGGTTTCGTATAGCGTGTGTTGGCGTTGCTTTATGGCATCAATAAACCACCGTGCTGCATCTAGCTTTTGCTTGATAAATTGCACGGCTTTTTTCTGCTCTTTACTTTTTTTATTGGCTTCTTTGTAGCCCGAAAGCATGTTACGATATTCCGAAGAAACATGTAATTCAGGTGCATTACGCCCGTTGAGAATAAGATTGAGTTGTCCGTCAATCAATTGAATAGTAAAATCAGGAACAATTTGCGCATTCATTTTCGTATCGCTACCAAATGCCGCACCAGGTTTTGGGTTAAGTTTTTCAATTTCGTTCATGCAGTCTTTTAGCTGCTCGTCGTCAATTTTTAGTCGCGCTTTTATCTTCGTGAAATGCTTTTTGGCAAATGCTTCAAACTGCTCGTCTAGAAGTGCAATGGCTACTGAAACCGCAGGACTTTGTGGCTT
>JAFMFL010000007.1 GCA_017856205.1 Flavobacteriaceae bacterium | reverse complement strand
AAAAACATCTAAAAAGATTATTACAGGGCTACACCATTTTGCAAACGAACTTTTATCTTCCGCTTAACCATGATAATTTTAGAACTCTTTTTTTGGATTTTTTTTGTAGTGTATGTTCTCTACGAGGCATACAAGTAGAAATAGTACTTTACTTTCCGTTTTTTGTAGGTATCAAGGGTCTATTTTATTTCTTGATAAGTTTGTGTAGCGTGACACTGTCACGATAAGAAATCTCAACCAAATAAATCCCAGGCAATAAAGACGAAACGTCTACTGTTTTGTCCACAGTTTGAGTAAGAACACGTTGTCCGGTTTGGGCATAAATAGCAACTGATGCAACTGTATTTAACCCTTCTAGTTGAATCCAATTATCTGCTGGATTGGGGAACAGCGAAATAGGGTTTTTCATCGAATATCTGTTGCTTAACACAAAATTACTGCTGTTTGGAGTCGGATTTGCTACCTTAAAACTACCATCAGATTGGCGTTGTAATGAGTGGTTATCTTTATCGTTTTGCTCATCTTCGTTATATTGAACTGTTTCACCTAAACCGGTTAGTAAGCCTGTGTCATCTGCGTCGTTAATTCCATAGACTACTGCATCAACCAAGTTTGTAGTAGTTACCGGTGTATCTGCTGGAAAATCCGATTTGTTTGCCTGATATAAAGCCACCGCATCTGGACCATTTTGAAGTCCAGAAGAGAGTAATGAAATAGTAACTCCTGAAACGCCAGTATCTCCAATAACAAAATAGCCGTTGCTGTTTGTGCTATACCCATCAAGGTCATACGAGGCATAGCTAGCATCATCACCCCCATTAAACAATACCAGTACATAGCCATCAAGGTTAAAACTGGGAGTAGATGAAGACAGCTCAATAAAATCTGCTGAATCTAATCCAGGGCTATCAGAATCTATCTCATGAATAAAAATTGATTGTGCAAAAAGGGTAAATGGAGAAATAATACCCAAAGTGAAAAGTAGGTTTTTCATAATTAAAAAATTTGAGTGCTATAAAGCTATAAAAAAATATGACTTATGTCAATTTGGCTATATACTTGCCCACCATATCAAACTCAATGTTGACCAAATCGCCCACCCGAAGTTGGTGAAAAACAGTATGCTCATAGGTGTATGGAATAATAGCAACACCAAAAGAATGTGCCGCTGAACCAACTACAGTTAGACTGGTGCCGTTTACGCAAATAGAGCCTTTTTCGATGGTAAGGTTCCGAGAATTAGAGCTATATTCAAAACGAAACAACCAACTGCCATTTTGATCTTCAATATGGGTGCATGTGGCTACCTCATCAACATGCCCTTGTACCATATGTCCGTCTAGCCTATCGCCCAAACGCATAGCACGTTCTAGGTTAATTTTATCCCCGACAGTCCAATTTCGAAGTGCCGTTTTTTCCAAGGTTTCTTGAATGGCAGTTACGGTGTATTGATTGCCTTCTATAGCAACAACAGTAAGGCAAACGCCGTTATGCGCTAGGCTTTGGTCAATTTTTAGCTCGGCTGTAATTTTACTCGAAAGGGTATAATGCAAGTTGCCACCATCTTTTTCAATGCGCTCAATGGTGCCCATAGTTTCAATTATCCCTGTAAACATAAGCGTTGAATCCTTTACCTTTGCGATGCAAAAATACACAAAATGTCTGCCTTGCCCGTTATTGCAATTTCTATTGGTGACCCAAATGGAGTTGGTGCTGAAATCATCCTCAAAACATTTGAAGATAAATCCCTTTTTGAGCACTGCATCCCTGTGGTATTTGCTGATGTTGATTTTATGCAAACGCAGCAGCAACATTTTGGGACTCAAGTTTCTTTGCAGCCTCTAGAAAGTAGTCCTAAAAAAGGGGTATTATATGTTAAATCGATATGGCAAAATACTCCTAAAATCGACTTTGGCAAGCAAACTTCAACGGCTGGAATGGCTGCATTTGAGTCGTTACAAGCTGCCGCATTAGCCGTAAAGCATATGGAAGCAAATGCGTTAGTGACTGCACCCATTCACAAAGCCGCCATAAAAAGTGATGCGTTTCCATTTGCTGGGCATACGCACTATTTAGCATCACTTTGGGGAGGAGCGGCATTGATGATTTTGGCGCATCAAAAACTTCGTGTTGCACTACTAACCGATCATATTCCGCTCGCAAAAGTTGCATCGAGTATTTCACCAATAATGATACAAAAGAAAACGCGTCAATTGGCAAAAACCTTAAAAACAGATTTTGGGTGTACACATCCAAAAATTGCATTATTGGGGTTAAATCCACATGCAGGAGATCAAGGGGTCATTGGCACAGAGGACGATATCGTCTTAAAGCCTACTATTGAAGGGCTAAAAAATGAAGGGATTGATGTTTCGGGTCCTTTCGCTGCTGATGGCTTTTTTGGACAAAAAAACTATCAAAACTTCGATGCAGTGTTATCATGCTACCACGATCAAGGTTTGGTGGGCTTTAAAACATTAGCATTTGGCAACGGTGTAAATGTAACTTCTGGGCTTCCGTTTGTACGCACATCCCCCGACCACGGTACTGCATTTGATATCGCTGGTAAAGGGGTGGCAAATAGCCATTCGTTTACTGCCGCAGTTCAGATGGCTTGTGACATTTGGTATGCACGTCAAAAGAACAACTAAAATCAAGACTGTACAGCCAAATTTTATATATTTGCCGACTGTAATGAACGAAGCAAAAAATGTTCTGACCCCTTTTGTCCTAGCATTTGCGGGGCTTAAAGAAGGTTTTCATCATTTTTCGCTCGACATTACTTCAACGTTCTTTGATGCTTTTGACTATACCGAGTTCAACGATGCAGCACTAAATGCTCAAATTGAATTAAACAAAAAAGCAACACTATTGGAGTTGTCTTTTTCAATTTCGGGAACCGTAAACGTTAGTTGCGATGTTTCCAATGAGCCGTTTGATTTGCCTATTAGTCCCAAACACGAGTTAGTGGTAAAATTTGGGGAGGCTTTTAACGACGAAAACGAGGATTTACTTGTGTTACCACATGGCTCACACCAAGTTGATGTGGCGCAAACTTTGTTTGAAACTGTTGTATTGGCAGTACCCCAAAAGCGGGTTCATCCGGGTATAGAAAATGGAAGTTTAGACTCCGATTTGTTAGACAGATTAAAGGAGTTACACCCCAAAGAAAGCACCAAAGCACCTGAAACAACTGATCCCCGATGGGATGCGTTAAAGAAATTAAAAAAAGACTAAAACTGCTGTTATGGCACATCCAAAACGAAAAATATCCAAAACGCGTCGCGATAAACGCCGCACACACTACAAGGCGGTTGCGCCACAAATTGCAACATGCAGCACTACTGGTGAATCGCATTTATACCACCGTGCACATTGGCACGAAGGAAAATTGTACTACCGAGGAAAAGTTTTAATTGACAATTCGGTACAAACGGAAGATTAATATTTCCAACTTCTATAAAAAATTAGCGCCTTTCGTAAAAGGCGCTTTTTTTAGCTGTTTTTAATAATTTTTTTGAGTTTTTTGCCCAAAATGGGTTGATTTTTACTAATTTTCGCCAAAATTTGTAGAACTACGCTTTTGCCTAGTTTGGTTAATATGACTACAAAAACTGCAGCCATAACCGCCGTTGGAGGCTACGTCCCAGAGCATGTGCTTACCAATGCTGCCCTTGAGCAAATGGTAGATACTAGTGATGAATGGATAACTGCGCGCACAGGTATCAAAGAGCGTCGCATTCTAAAACCAACCTCTCTTGGAACTTCCTTCATGGCTATTGCAGCAGCACGTGAACTTATTCAGAAAAAAGGTGTTAACCCAACAACCATTGATTTGGTTATTGTGAGCACTGCCACCCCTGATATGCCCGTTTCCTCTACTGCTGCGTTTGTGGCTAGTGAATTAGGCGCAACAAATGCTTTCGGTTACGACTTACAAGGTGCATGTACTGGGTTCTTGTATGGAATGTCTGCAGCTTCAGCGCATATTTCATCGGGGCGTTACAAAAAAGTTTTGCTCATTGGAGCAGATACCATGTCTTCGATTATTGATTATACAGACCGTTCAACTTGTATCATTTTTGGAGATGGTGCCGGAGCTGTTTTGTTTGAACCTAATGATGAAGGTCTTGGACTACAAGACGAGGTGCTACGCGTTGACGGCAAAGGAAGAGAGTACTTAAAAATTGAAGCTGGTGGCTCGATGTTACCCGCATCTACTGAAACAGTTGCCGCACGAAAACATTATTTGCATCAAGAAGGTCGTTCGGTATTTAAATTTGCTGTTTCAAATATGTCGGATGCCATTGAGCTAGTGCTGAGTCAAAATCAATTAACTATTAAAGATATTGACTATTTGGTGCCTCATCAAGCCAACAAACGTATATTAGATGCCATTGCAAAAAAATTAGAGTTAAATTACGAGCAAATGCTTACCAATATAGAACGCTATGGTAACACTACAGCGGCAACGCTTCCTTTATTGCTTTGGGATTATGAAAGCAAACTAAAAAAGAATCAAAAATTACTATTTACTGCGTTTGGCGGTGGTTTCACTTGGGGGGCTACTTACCTAACGTGGGCGTACAACACCTAAAACAATAAACCATGGAATTAAAAGAAATCCAAAACCTAATAAAGTTTGTAGCCAAATCTGGTGCCAGTGAAGTGAGCCTTGAAATGGGTGATATCAAAATCACTATTAAAACAGATAAAGGGGAAGCTGTAGCTCCTGTGGCTGCCATTCAGCAAGTTGCGCCTGTGGCAGTTGCGCCTGCAGCAGAGCCAGTTGCGGAACCCGCAACTCCTGTTGCTCCAGTAACTCCTACAGCAGCGGGAGACACAGCTGCTGACGGTCATACCGTCAAATCTCCTATTATCGGTACCTTCTACCGCAAACCTTCTCCAGACAAGCCAAATTTTGTAGAGGTAGGCGACCGCGTAGCTGAAGGAGACCCCCTTTGCGTTATTGAAGCCATGAAGCTTTTCAATGAGATTGAAGCTGAAACTAGCGGTACGATTGTGAAGATTTTGGTTGACGATTCAACCCCTGTTGAGTTTGACCAACCTTTGTTTGTTATTGACCCCGCTTAAATCTAGCTTATGTTTAACAAAATTTTAGTCGCCAATCGTGGCGAAATTGCGCTTCGGGTAATTCGTACATGTAAAGAAATGGGTATCAAAACAGTGGCGGTGTACTCCAAAGCCGATGCCGATAGTTTACATGTTCGTTTTGCAGATGAAGCTGTGTGTATAGGTCCTGCCCCAAGTAGTGAGTCGTACCTAAAAATAGCAAACATCATTGCCGCTGCAGAAATCACCAATGCCGATGCAATTCATCCAGGCTACGGGTTTTTATCTGAAAATGCCAAGTTTTCGAAAATCTGTGAAGAGCATAAAATCAAATTTATAGGTGCATCTGCACAAATGATTCAGCAAATGGGCGATAAGGCAACTGCCAAAGCAACCATGAAAGCTGCAGGAGTGCCTACCATTCCTGGCTCGGAAGGTATTATTCCATCTTTTAAAGATTGTGAAAAACTTGCCAAACAGATGGGTTATCCCGTTATGCTAAAAGCTACTGCTGGCGGTGGTGGAAAAGGAATGCGTGCCGTTTGGAAAAAAGATGATTTAGAAAAGGCTTGGGAAAGTGCGCGTCAAGAATCGAAAGCCGCTTTTGGCAACGATGATATGTATATGGAAAAGCTCATCGAAGAGCCGCGCCATATTGAAATTCAAGTTGTTGGAGATGCCTTTGGAAAAGCGTGTCATTTGTCTGAAAGAGATTGTTCGGTACAAAGACGTCACCAAAAACTAACCGAAGAAACGCCTTCGCCGTTTATGACCGACAAACTTCGTAAGGACATGGGTGCTGCTGCAGTAAAAGCCGCCGAATATATCAAATATGAAGGTGCGGGAACGGTAGAGTTTTTGGTAGACAAGCACCGAAATTTTTACTTCATGGAGATGAACACCCGTATTCAGGTGGAGCATCCCATTACAGAGCAAGTCATTGATTTTGATTTGATAGCAGAGCAGATAAAAGTAGCGGCAGGAGTCCCAATTGAAGGAAAAAACTACTTGCCAAAACTACATTCTATTGAGTGTCGTATCAATGCCGAAGACCCATATAACGATTTTCGTCCATCACCAGGAATAATAAAAACGCTTCATACGCCTGGCGGACACGGCGTGCGTTTGGATACACACGTATATGGTGGTTATATGATTCCTCCGCATTACGATTCTATGATTGCTAAGCTCATTACTACCGCACAAACGCGCGAAGAGGCCATCAATAAAATGAAGCGTGCATTAGACGAGTTTGTGATTGAAGGTGTAAAAACAACCATTCCGTTCCACCGTCAATTGATGGATCATCCCGATTACGTGGCTGGTAATTACACCACCAAGTTTATGGAAGATTTCGAAATGGAAGAGTAGTTATTACAGCAACCCTGCGCTAACTAAGTATTCTGCAATTTGAACGGTATTGGTTGCGGCGCCTTTTCGCAGGTTGTCAGCTACAATCCAAAGGTTTAGCCCATTGTCTTGCGAGGTGTCTTTTCGTATACGCCCAACAAAAACTTCGTCTTTCCCATGTGCATGAAGCGGCATGGGGTATTCATTGTTTTGAATATCGTCTTGCACAACAACTCCAGGCGTTTCAGAAAGAACGCGGCGCACTTCATCCAGCTCGGCAGGCTTGCTTAGTGTTAAATTAACCGATTCGCTATGTCCACCCACAACGGGAATGCGAACGGCAGTAGCCGTAACACGAATATTGGGGTCAAGAATTTTATGCGTTTCGTTAACCAATTTCATTTCTTCTTTGGTGTATCTATTGTCTAAGAACACATCGCAATGTGGCAAGGCATTGCGGTGAATTGCATGTGGATACGCCATTTCTCCTGCTTTGCCTTCATATTCATTTTCTAACTGCTGTACTGCCTTCACGCCAGTTCCAGTAATAGATTGATACGTGGAAACCACTACGCGTTCAATGCCAAATGCCCGATGAATGGGCGCTAGTGCCATAGCCATTTGAATGGTAGAACAATTAGGGTTGGCAATAATTTTGTCTGTGGCAGTGAGTACCTCCGCATTGATTTCAGGCACCACAAGTTTGTGGTCGGGATGCATGCGCCACGCAGATGAGTTATCGATTACCGTACACCCAACCGCTGCAAATTTGGGAGCCCACGCCAATGACGTGTCACCGCCTGCTGAAAACAAGGCAATATCTGGCTTTAGTGCGACGGCATCTTCTAGGCCTACAACTGAATAGGTCTTACCCTCATATTCCAATTGTTTTCCCACAGAACGAGCCGAAGCTACAGGGATTAATTCACTTATTGGAAATTGGCGCTCTGCCAATACTTGTAACATAACCTCGCCAACCATTCCGGTGGCACCTACTACTGCTACGCGCATATCTTAAATTTTGCTGCGAATGTACGTCATTCATCATTTATTTCGACACGACTTGTTGTCTTTATCAAAAAAATAACAATTTGTTTTATTTACAACAATCAATGGATAATCTTCCGCTTTATACGCTGCGAAAGTCCTGTGATAAACTCATACGAAATGGTTCCGGCATGGTTTGCTAGCACCTCCGCACTTGCGTTTTCGCCAATCACGATTACCTCATCGCCCTCATGGCAATCAATAGCTGTTACATCCACCATAATCATGTCCATACAAACATTGCCAATAATGGGGGCTTTTTGCCCATGAATCCATACAAAGCCATTACCGTTTCCATAAATGCGACCAATGCCATCGGCGTGCCCTAAGGGAAGCGTAGCTGTTTGAATTGGAGTGCTTGCCACAAAGGCGCGGTTATACCCTAACGAATCGCCCTTTTTGAGCGAATGGAATTGAGAAATGGTTGTTTTTAGGGTCAATACTGGTTTAAGTTCTGCATCTATGACAGGGTCATTGCCATAGCCATAAAGGCTAATTCCTGTTCGGACCATATCGTATTGCGCATCTGGATAATGCATAACACCCGAAGTATTCAGTACATGAAAAATCGTGTCAGGATGGGAGGGTTTTATGACATTGAAAATTGTTTCAAATGCGTTTAATTGTGTCTTTGTAAAAAGGGCTTCTTTCAAATCGTCAGATGCCGCCAGATGAGAATACACCCCTTTTAACTGAAAAAGGTTGCTGTTTTGTTTTAGCAAATCTAAAAGTTGATTCGCTTGATTGGGCTGAAATCCTAATCTGTTAAGACCCGTATTAAATTTTAGATGAAAGGGGTGGTTTTCTGTATTCGTTTGCTTTAGTGTATCCAAAAAAGCATCAAAAATACGTTGGCTGTAAAGCCCTGGCTCAAGCCTATATTCAATTGCTGTTTTTAGATTTGGTTCTTGGGGGTGTAGCACCAATATCGGCTGTGTGATACCCGCTTTTCTTAGTGCTACTCCCTCATGGACATATGCCACGCCAAAATAGTCGGCTCCGCAATCGGCAAGACAGCTCGCAACAGCATGGGCATCACTGCCATACCCAAAAGCCTTTACAACCGCCAAAAGCTTGGTGGAATTTGCAAGGCGTTTTCGCAAAAATTGATAGTTGTGTTTGAGACTGGACAGGTGTATTTCTAGAACGGTTTCACTCATTAGCCTTTAGCCTTTTTATTTTCTTTTGGAACTACCTCCTCGGCATCTACATTGATTTTTCGAACTTTTTCTCGAAACATGATATTATAAAATGCGGCTCTACTAAGCGGTTCGTATTCTTCCGTTTCTCCAAGCATCACAAGGCTTTCGTTTTCATTTTTTCTAAAACTATGGTGTGCCAGTTGTCCTGTGCGAGTACAAATGGCGTGTACTTTGGTTACATACTCGGCAACTGCCATAAGATTTGGCATGGGACCAAAAGGGTTTCCTTTGAAGTCCATATCCAATCCGGCAACAATAACGCGCACGCCACGATTTGCCAAGTCATTGCAAACACTAACTATTTCGTCGTCAAAGAATTGTGCTTCGTCAATTCCAACCACATCACAATTATCTGCAAGTAGCCGAATATTGGCCGCCGCAGGCACGACTGTTGAAATTATTTCATTTTCATCATGAGAAACGACTTTGTCGTCATCATAGCGTTTATCCACTTCTGGCTTAAAAATCTCTACTTTTTGTTTGGCAAATTTAGCACGCTTCAGTCGGCGGATTAACTCCTCCGTTTTCCCTGAAAACATAGAACCCGTAATGACTTCAATCCAGCCAAACGATTTGTTGTTTATATGTGTGTTTTCGACAAACATGAATGTTGTTTTGTTGTGCTTGGACTTTTATATGCCTAAACCATTCAAAAGTATTAAATTTAGGCAGCCAAACGTATGAAGGAAAAAAAAGTTATTCATAGCAACCCCGAACAAGACTTGATGAGCCTTGCGCATGAAATTTTGCGCAGCAGGAACCGCATGGAACTTGCAGATATACACGCAAAAGCTGTTCGTATAGCCGCGTTAACTTCCCCAAAATCAACTGAGGAAGAGCTCCAAAAGACAGCTGTTGAAGCCCCCGTAACCGCATTGGAAGAAGCCCTTCAATCCCCTGTTTTAGAAGCTGAGTTTGAAACCATTTCTATAGATTTTGTGCAACACCTTTTTGAAGGAAATAGCACCGATTATCAGCGGGTGATGTCAATGTTAAACTCAAAAGAAACCCTTGAAGAGGCAAAAAAGTTTATCGAAGAACAAATTCAACCCGAATACGATTGGAGTAAAAAACAAAAAGAATGCGATGCGTTTATAAAGCACGTTGAAACAATATTTAGCACATAGCCTTCTTTAATTAATCTAGTGAAGCAAACAATAGAACATAATGCCTCTTGGGGGCTTTGGCTCGTGCCAACACCTATTGGGAATTTGGGTGACATCACCTTTAGGGCAGTAGAAATGTTGCGTAAGGTTGATTTGATTTTAGCTGAAGATACTCGGACTACAGGGAAGTTGCTAAAGCACTACGAAATTGACACTTCCATGCGTTCATATCACATGCACAACGAACACAAATCGGTGCCAAAAATTATCGAGGAGCTAGGTTTGGGCAGTTGTATTGCTTTGGTTTCTGACGCAGGAAGCCCTGGGATTTCAGATCCTGGATTCTTGCTCGTACGAGCATGTATAGCAGCAGATATTCCGGTTCATGCCTTGCCAGGTGCTACCGCCCTAATCCCTGCGCTAACCCTTAGCGGATTACCCTCAGAACGTTTTGTATTTGAAGGATTTTTACCTCAAAAAAAAGGACGGCTAACACGCCTTAAAGCCCTTGAAAGCGAATCAAGAACAATCGTGTTTTACGAGTCCCCACACCGATTGGTAAAAACCCTTGCCCAGCTTGCAGAACATCTTGGTGAGCAACGGAATGCAAGCGTGTCGAGAGAGCTTTCCAAAAAGTTTGAAGAAACAGTTCGAGGAACACTCGCATCTGTGTTGCACCATTTTACGGAAACGCCTCCAAAAGGCGAATTTGTTATAGTAGTAGAAGGAGGGTAATATGCGCTGGAAATTCAAATCTACCCCTACTAAAACTGCTGTGGCGCATCTGAAATCTTGTTTAGGCATAGATGAGGTTATTGCTACACTTTTGGCGCAGCGCGGAATTGACTCCTACGATGCAGCTAAAGCCTATTTTAGACCAAATTTGGAGCAACTTCATGACCCATTTTTGATGCAAGATATGGACAAGGCCGTTGCACGCTTGCAGCAGGCAATAGCCCAAAAAGAGCCTGTTATGGTATATGGCGATTACGACGTTGACGGCACTACCTCAGTAAGTATGCTTACGCACTTTTTGCGTAATCAGGGGGTAACTGCAACTCCCTATATCCCTGACCGTTACGCTGAAGGCTATGGGTTGTCAAAACAAGGCATTGATGCCGCAAAAGACGCCAATATCAGTTGCATTGTAGCATTAGATTGTGGCATAAAAGCGGTTGAGCAAGCTGCTTATGCCGCCTCACTGGGCATTGACCTTATCATTTGTGACCACCATACTCCTGGAAAAATCCTCCCAAATGCCTTTGCTGTTTTAGACCCAAAACGTAGTGATTGTGCCTATCCATATAAAGAATTGTGTGGTTGTGGGGTTGGCTTTAAGCTTATGCAGGGAATTGTACAAAAGCGGGGAAATAAATTAGAAACACTTATTCCATACTTGGATTTTGTTGTGGTTGCTATTGCAGCAGATATTGTCCCGATTACAGAAGAAAACCGCACCTTGGCTTTTTTAGGGATGCAGCATCTTAATGTGGCTGCTAGACCAGGGCTCAAAGCACTTTTACGAGACAAGACAACAGGACAAAATATCTCAGATGTGGTGTTTGGTGCCGCGCCTCGTATCAATGCTGCTGGGCGTATGAAACACGGACTACATGCGGTGGAGCTATTGTTATCGAATTCAGTGGAAGAAGCAACGCATATTGCCGAAGCCATTGAAGTATTTAATACCTCTCGCAGAGAAGTAGAGCAAGAAATTACGCAGCAAGCCTTGGCACAAATTGAAACTTATAACGAAGTGGAAAACGCAGCTTCTGTCGTCTTTTCGTCCGACTGGCATAAAGGTGTAATTGGAATTGTAGCGTCAAGACTTATTGAAACATACTATCGCCCAACCTTAGTGTTTACACAAGCCAGCGAGGGCGTATTGGCAGCATCCGCACGTTCGGTACGAGGATACGACATCTATGCTGCCATAGAAGCTTGTAGCTCACATATTATTCAGTTTGGTGGCCACAAATACGCTGCTGGTGTTACGTTAAAAGAAAGTGATTATATCGCGTTTAAAACGGCATTTGAGCACCATGTAAAAAATACGCTTGTAGCGGCACAAAAAGAGCCTGTTTTGGACATAGATGCAGCATTACCGTTTAGTTCTATTACACCAAAACTACTGCGTATTTTAAAACAAATGGAGCCTTTTGGGCCAGAAAACAGAAGTCCGGTGTTTTATACAGAAGGTGTGGTAGATAACGGAACGGCTAAACGAGTCGGAAAAGATAGCAGCCACTTAAAAGCACGATTTGTTCAAGGCAACACTTCACCCATTGATGCCATTGGATTTGGGCTTGGTGAAAAAATAGGGTTGCTAAAAAGTAAAAAGCCCCTTCGTATTGCCTATGCCTTAGAAGAAAATCATTGGCAGGGGACGGTTTCTGTGCAGCTTCGGTTAAAGGATATTCAAGAGGTATAGTTTAACTTTTTTGGGCATAAAAAAACCCTCCGAAATCGGAGGGTTTTTAAAATTATTTATAATGAGATATTTAAAAATCATATTTTAAACCAATAGACATTGTTCGCCCTTTTCCAAAACGGCCAAAGTTTGAAGTATCTATTCCATTATATGTGTCAGTTCCTCCAGTATTAGCTGAGGTCAAGAAAGAGATATACTCTTCGTTAAATGCGTTTCTTACATTAATTCTAACAGACAAGGATTTACTATTTGCTATTCTGAAATTTTGAGTAAAGCCTAGGTCAACTAAACCATAAGAAGGAAGTTTTAAGTTTTCTTTTCTTTCACTGCCAGTAGCATATAAGTCATCGTTGTATCTATAATCGATATCTAAGAAAGTATTGTTTGTGAAGTTTAAAATTGCTCCCAAACCAAATTGTGTTTGAGCTCCACCACCTACTTTTCCACCATCAACATCAACTGAACCATTGTTTTGTACAATATTATTGTCCTCATCTCTAATTGCAGATAATACACTTCCTACATATTCCCAATTACCTAAAGATAAATATGATCTGAATCTAAGGCTGTTAGATGCTTTAAAAGTTGAATATACCTCAACTCCAGTGTGAAGCTGCTCAAGTCCAGATGAAACGCTAGTGTACTGCTGATCATTGGCAAAATTTGAGGTAGATGTTCTTACTCTATCTGCCCAGTTAGTACTATATAAATCTAAATCAAGTGTGAAGTTGTCAGATGCATAACGATAACCTGCCTCAAAACTAGTGATTTTTTCATTTGAAGCATTTGGGTTAAGGATGTTAGAGAAATTCAAAAATACATTATCCAAAAAAGGTTGACGCTCATACAAACCAGCATTTACAAATACTTTAGATTTATCAGAAAGGTTAAAGCTAAATCCACCCTTAATATTGAAACCATCTTTTGTTAAAGTCTCAGATACTCTATTTTCTAAAGTTTCATTCCAGTCTTCAAATCTAACATAAGACTGGCCTGAATATGAACCCTGGAAAAAAGCGGTAAAAGAATCGTTTGCATATTCAATTTGACCATAAAGACCAGCATAATTGATGTTCTCATGATTATTACGATTAATTTTTTGAGCTTTATCAAAGTTGTAGAAAGTCTGTGACCATACTGTTACAGGATATACTTCTGAACTTGTAATCATTGGTCTTTCCTGTCTAATATTATCACTTCCAACCCATGCTGTTAAACCCATCAAGTCAGTGACAACACGTAAATGCTTACCATAATACGTTCTAGCATCAACTCCCAAATCTAAAGATAGATTATCGTTAAGTTTAGTTTCATAATTGACAACTGCCCCAAACCATTGGTGTGCATTTATGGAGTTTCTAAGTATAAAACCTCTATCATAAGAGTCATCTGCATTTCTATCGCCAATTATTATATCAACATTGCGAGCTCTTATGGCAGCAAAATCGTACAAACCTTCTTCGGTGCGAATCGCATTACCTCTGTCTCCAGTTCCACCACCTCGACCATATGAACCATAAAAGACAGCTGAAAGAGAAGAAATATCATCAATTTGGTAGTCAAATGTCAAGTTAAAAATAGGTTTGTGATAATTATTTCTTACCGCAGAAATATATCTTCCATCAGCATCGTATCCATAATTGTCGTTATATCTGTCACCATATTTAATGAATTTAGACAGAGACTCTGAAAATGCCTGGTCATGCCATTGAGGAGCACCAGTAAGTAATGCATTCATAGAAAGTTTATCTGAAAGTTTCTTTCCATATGAGAAAAAGTATGTTTGACCTCTACCCATCGTACCATTCGCGTAACCATCTCCTTGCCAGTATGAAATCGAACCTGAAAAGGCTGTTCCGTCTTCCATTAGACCAGTATTAAATGAGTGTGTGGCTCTTACATAATCATCACTACCTCTAATAATTGAGTACGATTTGCTTTTTCGCATTTGGGTTGCTTTCATTACAAAGTTGACAGTACCACCCACAGAATTAATGGCAAGCTTAGAAGCTCCAAGACCTCTTTGCACCTCGATTGCTTGAGTTACATCACCAAGTCCAGACCAGTTAGACCAGTACATATTTCCATCCTCAGCCCCGTTCATTGGTTGACCATTTAATAAGAATGCAGTGTTAGATTGATTGAATCCGCGAAGGAATATATCGCTATCCCCAAAACCGCCCATTTGATCTTGAACGTACACCCCGGGCATATTTTGCATTACACTAACAAGGTCTTCTTGATCAATTTTAGATTCGATTTCCTGTTGAGAAACAACAGTCACTGCAATTGGGGTTAACCTTGTAGCGGCCAAATCAACAGTGGAACGGCCTGCAGTAACTACTACTTCATTCAATGAAATAGAGTCGTTTACTGATGTTTGCTGCGCAAACACAAGCGTTGATGCAAAAGCAACAACAATAGATAATAGTTTTTTCATCGTTTATATTTAAATAATTTATGCAAAAATGTAGACAATTTTGAGTAGCAATGTTAGGTTAATGTTAAACTATTTTAACTTTTCTTTAACTTTTTGAAGTGCCTTAGTAATTGTGCTGTGGAGGGGTCATGGTTACCACTGTTTTCTAGGTCAAACTCATCCAAAATAACGGATGCCAGTTGCTTGCCTAGCTCCACGCCCCACTGGTCGTAACTAAAGATGTTCCACACCACGCCCTCCACAAAGATTTTATGCTCATACATCGCTACAAGGGCACCAAGCGTTTTTGGTGTAAGCTGTTCAATTAACAAGGTGGTGGTTGGCTTGTTTCCTGTAAACACCTTAAACGGCACCAAATGCTCCAGTGCATCGCCTGATAATCCTTTTGCAGATAATTCCTCTCGAACTTGTGTTTCGGTTTTACCATTCATCAACGCTTCTGTTTGCGCAAAAAAGTTTGCCATCAGCTTATCGTGATGGTCTTGATTGCGGTGTAATGATTTCGCAAATCCAATAAAATGTGCTGGAATTAATTTGGTCCCTTGATGCATCAATTGGAAGAAGGCGTGTTGCGAGTTGGTACCGGGCTCGCCCCAAACAATATTGCCTGTTTGGTAGGAAACCGACTTTCCATTTCGATCAACAGATTTACCGTTACTTTCCATAATACCCTGTTGCAAATAAGCAGGCAACCGATGAAGGTACTGCGTGTATGGAATCACCGCCTCGGATTGCGCCCCCAAAAAGGAGGTGTACCAAACCGTAAGTAAGGCCAGTATCACGGGGATATTTTCCTCCATTTTTGCCGTTTCAAAGTGGGCGTCCATAGCATTTGCGCCTTCCAAAAGGGCTTCAAAATGATTCGGTCCAATGGCCAAGGCAATAGATAGTCCCACAGCGCTCCAAAGCGAAAAACGCCCGCCTACCCAATCGTTCATTGGAAATACATTTTCAGATTGAATACCAAAGGCATCAATAGCCGTGATATTTGTCGATACCGCCACAAAGTGATCTCCAACAGCATCTTCGCCTAATGCGTCAACGAGCCATTTTTTTGCTGTAGTAGCATTCGATAAGGTTTCTTGTGTGGTAAATGTTTTTGACACCACTACAAACAGTGTCGTTGCTGGGTTTACCTTTTTCAACACCTCCATAACATGATCGCCATCAACGTTTGACATAAAATGCACATTGAGGTGATTTTTATAATATGCCAGAGCTTCAGTAATCATTGCAGGGCCCAAATCTGAGCCTCCAATACCGATGTTAACCACATCTGTAAAAGCTTCGCCTGAACTGCTTTTTCGACTTCCATCAATAACCGATTGACTAAATGCTCGGATTTTCTCGCGAACTTTATACACTTCTGGCACCACATTTTCGCCTTCCACACGAATATCAGCGTTTGCTTTTGCCCTAAGTGCCGTATGCAGCACAGCGCGTCCTTCTGTTTGATTAATAGAGTCGCCACCAAAATAAGCCTTGCGCGCGGCTTCTAAACCTGACTCTTTTGCTAAGCCTATGAGCGCATCTTTTATATTTTTATCAATGTGGTTTTTGGAATAATCCACAAAAAATTGCTCCCAGGCAATTGAAAATTGCTCGGCTCTTGAATCATCTTCAGCAAAGTATGTTTGCAACGTTTTGCGATGCGCTGCAAGTTCGGTAAGGGATTTCCAGCTGTTGGTAGTGGTTGGGTTTATTTTTGGAAATGACATAATTAGCTTTTTGTTTGTGTTTTGTGAAATTCGATACAATCTAACGCATCCTTAAGCGGTTGCATATGAACCATGTAGGCTTCTTTTAATTTTGGGTCAATAGGTTTGGCTTCGGGGAGTTTTTGTTTGAAAGGATCTACTTGTTTTCCATTTTTCCAAAAGCGATAACAAACGTGCGGGCCTGAAGTATAACCTGTCATTCCAACCGTTCCGATTAGGTCTCCTTGTTTCACGTATTGCCCTTTACGCACAGCGCGTTTTTTCATGTGTAAATATTGCGTGCTGTAAGTGCCATTGTGTCTAATTTTAACATAATTTCCGTTGCTGCGCGTATAGCTTGCTGCCACAACCGTTCCGCTTGCCGTAGCGCGGATAGGCGTTCCTACTGGTGCCGCAAAATCGGTTCCGTAATGTGGTTTTGTGCGGCCGTAATAGGCAATACGACGGCGTTTGTTATATCGGGAAGAAATGCGAGAAAACTGTACGGGGGATTGCAAAAATGCACGCCGTAAATTCATTCCTTTTTCATCAAAAAATTCGGTAATCCCACGAACAGAGTCCGACTCAAATTCTATAGCATAATACGGGTTTTTACGGTGTTCAAAATATGCTGCATGAATGCGATTTAGTCCCACATAAATAGAGTCATCCACATATTTTTGGGTATAAACAACTTTAAACCTATCTCCTTTTTCCAGTCGAAAAAAGTCAATACTCCAAGCGTAAATATCAGACAAATCATATGCCAACAACGGGTTAAGACGTTGCGCTTCTAAGGTTTCTGAGAGCGAGCTTGTAATCACCCCTTGGGCCTCAAATGTGCGCAGTTTTACTTCTTTTTTTCGTTTTTCTGCAAAAATAGAGTCCTTCAAATTTACAACTACATACTCCATCATAGAGGGCTGATAAATAAATGCCACAGGAGAGGCGATAGAGTCTTTGGCAAACAAAAATGTGTAGGGTTTTTTAGGTTGAATTTTTCTAAAATTATATTGCTTTTTAGTTTGTTTGCTGACAGTGTAAATCTGCGGGTAAGTAAAGCCATTTTCCAAAAATATATCGGCAAAAGTGTCGCCTTTACGGACGGTATCTTGAACTACTTCAAAGTCGTTGAGCTTATATCCAAAAGCAAAAACATCTGGTTCTTTTGGAGGTAAAATTTCAGTAGATTTCTTGGTTGTGCCACTACAAGCAGCGAACAATACCAATGCGATAAATGCAAAAAATGGATTAGTTTTCAACAACAATTTCAAATGGATTTTTAAGTCCTTTAAATTCATCTAAATCGGCAGTAATGCTTCCAACACGCAAAGCTGCCTGTAAGCGCAAGGGGGTTCGGTTTTTGTCGTTGCTCACCCAAAGCGTAATGCTTTCGTTGCTGCGAAAAACGCGCCCCGACTGAACATACGGTCTAAACTTTAAGGTTTTAACATAGCCAAATTTGGTTTTAATGGTTTCGGTTCCTAAAAATTTGAATTTAAAAGCATAATTAGACTCATCAAAAAATAAATTCACCACCACAAACTCGTCTTTTTTTATTTCGGAAATATCAAACGCATTCCGCAAATAATAAAAACAAGAGATCAGGTCTTGAACGTTAGCGTTTGTATCAAATGTGCCTTGTTTGCTTTGGAGTTTGTCATCAACAAATGCCTTTTTCTGGTCATGATCAAATCGAATTTCAACGTGTTTTTTATAGCCTCCTTCGTTAATATTGCGAGTAAAAAACAAAGGGCGTATGTCGTCTTTGGTAAAATAGGAATCGTAGTAATCATCTACTTTAAAAAACCATCTTGCCAAGCCTGTTGTTCTGCCAATGCCTTTGGCGTGAAAAACAGGCTTGCCTTCCCACATAGTTTCATTGACCTCAATGGTAGCATAACTCGCGTTAAAAATTCCATAATGAATCCGGAATTTAAACCATTCTCCGCCTTTAAAAGCATCGTTGGAATAGCCAGGGAAAGCAATTTGTTGAGGGCTTGAATTGTTTTGAATTTCTTGGGCAAAAGTGAGCTGCAAAAACAAAAGTGCAACTACCCAAAGCCATCGATTAAGCATCATGTGGGCAAAAGTACGTAAAAGCATTTATCTTAAGGTTAAAATCGCCATCCAATACTAACGTGATACAGCAGCTTGTCATACTGTGGACTATACGCAGCCATACACTCTAGTGGACCAGCAAAAGTGTCTAAACCGTATGCCAAACCCGTGCCAAAATAATTAGGGGTTGATACCCATTTGCCATTTGCAAAAATATCATCACTGACAACCCCGGCATGTATCTTCAATGCCGCATGATGATTTGGAATAAATTCATAGTCAAATATCATTTCTCCCTTTACAACACTATCAGCTCCCGTGTGCTGCTGTGGAAGTCCTATAAAAGACTGATAGTTTAAAAGTGGGGCATTCCCATAACCTCCAATTAAAAAGTCAAAGGTTGGTGTGTTTGGATTATGAATAGTAAAACCCCCCATGGTGTTTAATGATAATGTCCATTTTTGAAGAAGGGGAAGTGTTACGCCCATAGTGGCTTTTCCCACCATAAATGGCGAAAAGCTTCCAAAGTCTGTCGGGGATTTTTGACTGAAAACATATGCAATGTTGCCATTAAAAAAACCTCCTTTTTTTGGAAAATATGCGTCGTCTCGGGTATCTACTTTTAGGTATCCTCTTGTACTGTAATAGTCAGCATTGTCAGCGAATAAAAACTTCCCGGTTTCTGGGTCAAATACGTTGGTTCTAAGTCTGTTTTTCTGATGAGCAACTCCTAGTCCAAGAATAGCTTCTTCTCTAAAAACGGTTTGCACAAAAAATGTGTGCTCATGTATTGAAGCATTGGTTTTTGATGATTCATACACATTTAAGGTGTCGTCCATGCCAACAAGAATAGGAGCTGCTGTTTCAAACTGATCTAAGGATGTATTAAGTCCAATACTCCAAAACCGTCCTTTATCTATAAAATATGAAAACGAATACCTAAAGTTTGCCCCCAAAGCAATGTCCAGCGAAACTTCATCATTTTTGAGCAACGCATGTTTTTGGGTAATATTTACAAGTCCAATAGCACCCATCAGGTCGTTGTAGTGCACTCCTGCACGGAACAGGGTGGTGTGAGGTGTTTCGTTTAGAGTAACCTCCAGAACTTCCTGCTCATTTTCTGTGGTAAGGGTGTACCTAAACGCTTCAAAGTTATTTGTAGCGGCCAAGTTTGTCATCCCTTCACGAAGCTTTTTAAATGGATAATGTGTGTTTGGTGTTAACCTAATTTTACCCAAAATATAGTTTCTTTTGTAATTAGGTGTTTGTGAAAACGACAATTTATCGAGCTGAAAAGAGGCTGGAATTTCTTTCTCTGATTGTATTCTAGGTTTTTGCTGTTTGGCAAGTGCTACAAGTTTCTTAAATGCTTTTTTGCCTGCCTGTTCTCCACGAGCAATAATGGCGACTTGTTCTGCAAAAGACAACATTGTAAACCCCGATATGTCAGGTTGAATGTAAATGTCCGTTTTTGCTTTTTTGGGCGCCATAGTTTTTTCGGTTTGAAAACTTGCTAATCGCACTAAAATATCCGAAAATGTCGCTGCCTCATCAGTCTGAGAAATGCCTGTTTGTACATCAACACCAATGATGACATCCACCTTTTTTTTAAGCATTTCTTCAATAGGGTAATTATTAGAAATTCCTCCGTCAATTAGCATTTTCTGCTCAACCGTTACTGGCGAAAAAAGAGTTGGTAGTGCACTGCTGGCATTTACGGCAAGTGGCAAAAAGCCTTTATCCAACAAAACCATTTTACCATTATTCAAGTCTGTAGCAATGCAATAAAACGGAATAGGCAGCTTACTAAAATCACTAATATTGCGCTGATCGTGCATTAGTTGCACCAAGAGGTTATACACGTTTTGTCCTTTGGATAACGAGATAGGAAATTGAATTTTTCCCTTCACAATAGGTAACGTAATGGCATATCGCTCACTGTCTTCTTTGTCTTGAAACGATTTTGTATTACGCTCATAATTATCATTTATCAAATCGGATAAATCAGATGTTAAAAGCAACTGTTCTAATTGCGCTGCCGAATAACCGCAAGCATAAAGTCCACCGACTATAGCCCCCATGCTTGTGCCACCAATATAATCGATGCGAACACCTGCGCGTTCAATTTCTTTAAGTACACCAACGTGCGCCATGCCCTTTGCTCCACCCCCGCTAAGAATAAGACCTACTTTTACGTCTTTAGGCTGTGCTATAGCAATCCCAAATGCAAAACATAAAAAGATTCTAAGATATGTTGTGTAGGTGTTCATAAATCGTTTTGGCTTTTTTTGAGCCTACTATTTGGGTTAATTCTTCTTGCGTGGCAACCTTAATGCGCTTTACCGATTTAAACTTTTTAAGCAACTCTGTAGCAGTTTTTTCACCAACGCCAGGAATGCTTTCCAGTTCAGAATGTATTGCGCCTTTGCTGCGCTTGTTTCGATGCAGGCGGATACCAAATCGGTGAGCTTCGTTTCGCAATTGCTGTACAATGCGCAAGGTCTCGGAACGCTTATCCAAATATAAAGGAATTGGGTCGTTTGGAAAATAGAGTTCCTCTAAACGTTTGGCAATTCCTAAAATAGCTACTTTTCTACGGATTCCGAGTACATCAAAGCTTTTTAAGGCAGCGTTGAGCTGTCCTTTTCCACCATCAATTACCACAAGTTGAGGTAAGGATTCACCTTCGCTAAGTAAGCGTTTATAACGGCGGTACACTACTTCTTCCATAGAAGCAAAATCGTCTGGACCTTCCACCGTTTTGATGCCGTAATGACGGTATTCTTTTTTGCTGGGCTTTCCATTCCGAAACACTACACAAGCTGCCACAGGGTTGCTCCCTTGAATGTTGGAGTTGTCAAAACACTCTATATGTAACGGCAATTCCGATAATCGCAAATCGCGCTGCATTTGTGCCATCACTCGTTGGGTATGTTGTTCTGGATCAGTAAGTTTAATTTGCTTGAGCTGCTCCAATCGGCTTTGCTTGGCATTGCGCAACGATAAGTTTAAAAGCTGTTTTTTCTCCCCAATTTTGGGCACAATCACTCGTACGGCTTCGCCTAAATCAACCTCAAAAGGGAGTAGTATTTCTTTGGAGGATGAGTCAAATCTTCGCCGCAATTCTACTACAACTACCCGCAAAAGTTCCGCGTCTGTTTCGTCCAATTTCTTTTTTAATGACATACTGTGAAAACGGACAATGGACCCGTATGCAACTTGTAAAAAATTTACAAAAGCAGTGGATTCGTCCGAAACAATTGTGCATACATCTACAGCATTAATTTTAGCGCTCACTACAGCAGATTTGGATTGGTATTGCTGCAACGACTCCATTTTTAGTTTAATTTTTTGCGCATACTCAAACTGCAATGTTTCAGCAGCGGCTTTCATTTCTCGAGAAAATGCATCATTTACTTGTTTGAATTTTCCTTGCAAAATATTGCGAATTTGCCCAATTGCCTCATTGTAATGCGTTGTGGTTTGTTTGCCCACACATGGTGCCAAGCAGTTTCCAATATGATACTCCAAACACACTTTATATTTTTCGCTAGCAACATTTGCCTCACTTAAATCGTAATGACACGTACGAAGTGGGTAAAGTTCGTTGATTAAACCAAGAAGTACGCGGACGGTTTTGGCATTGGTAAACGGCCCAAAATATTCGGAGCCGTCTTGAATAATTTTTCGAGTTGCAAACACTCTGGGATAGCGTTCTTTTTTGATGCAAATCCACGGGTAGGTTTTGTCATCGCGAAGCAAAATATTGTATTTGGGTTGGTGTTCTTTGATGAGGGTGTTTTCCAAAATCAATGCATCCGATTCGGTTGGTACGACAATGTGTTTTAGGCTGTAAATGGCGTTTACAAGGTTTTTGGTTTTACGCGAATCCACCTGTTTTCTAAAATAAGATGACACCCTTTTTTTAAGGTCTTTTGCCTTACCAACATAGATAATGGCTCCTTGCTCATTGTAGTATTGATATACGCCAGGCTCGTTAGGAAGGGAAGCAACTTGCCGTTTTAGTGCCTCTTTTGTCATGTTACTAAAATACAAAAACTTACTGGCGAAACGGTTATATTTAGGCATGCTAAACAAGAAAGCATTACGTCACTTATATCGATCCAAACGCGAAGCCCTTTCTCCAAAAGATTTAGAGAATGCAAGTGCTCAAATTATGGAGCACGTAATTTCTGATAATCTTGTGAAAAGAGGTCTTTTGATGTTGTTTTTTGATAGCGCTGCACACGCCGAGCTACCCATGGAAAAATGGTTTGACGCATTTAAGGGGCATCCAATTTGTGTGCCAAAAGTTGTTGATACAAATGGAAAAATGGAAGCTGTAATGTGGCAAAAAGAAATGCCGCTTCAGCCTAATAAATGGGGAATCCCAGAGCCGTTAGGCACTGATTATATAACCCCTAAAAACATTGCAACAATCGTTGTTCCGTTATTGTGCTTTGATCAAAACGGACAGCGTGTAGGGTACGGAAAAGGCTACTACGATAGGTTTTTATCAAGATGTTCGCCTACATGCAAAACCATAGGTGTTTCTTGTTTTGAACCCATTGAAAAAATTGAAGATGCGGAGATTACAGATGTTCCGTTAGATGTCGTAGTAACGCCAAAGGGCGTTTATACATTTTAGGAAGTTGTCTTGCGTGTCTTCAATAAAAGCAGTATAACGCCTACGCTTATGGCGCTATCTGCGATATTAAAGACCGGCTCAAAAAAAGTGAAGCTATTGCCGCCAAGGATTGGCAGCCATTCGGGCCATGTCCATGAAACCATAGGGAACTGCAGCATATCAACTACATGCCCAAACATAAGCGGTGCATAACCGCCTTCGGTGGGCAAAAAAGTGGCAATTTGTCCGTAACTATTCGAAAATAAAACCCCGTAAAAAACAGAGTCAATAATGTTGCCTAAAGCTCCCGCTAAAATGAGCGATACGGCAATGAGTTGCCCTTTTGAGGTTGTCGTTTTTACCGCTCGAACCAGCCAATAGCCAATTGCTGTTACCGCCAATAGGCGAAAAATACTGAGAAGAAGTTTGGCCGTATTGTCAGAAATAAAAGGCAGAATATCGTTTAGGCGAGCACCCCAAGCCATGCCTTTATTTTCTACAAATAACAGGCGAAACCAACCCCAATCTACAATGGCATCGCTCCCGTACAGTGTGAGGGAATAGTTGAGTTTGATATACATCTTAACTGCTTGGTCTAACACCAAAACAGCAAGAATAATCCAACAAAGTTTACGAAGCGGCATCAATTAACGCTGCATATTTTTTGCTTCGATACTAAGGGTTGCATGCGGCACTAACTTTAGGCGTTCTTTGTTGATGAGCTTGCCCGTTACTCGGCAAACGCCATATGTTTTGTTTTCAATGCGTATAAGCGCGTTTTTTAAGTCGCGAATAAACTTTTCTTGACGCAATGCCAATTGTGTATTTGCCTCTTTGGACATCGTCTTTGATCCTTCTTCAAATGCCTTAAACGTGGGAGCAGTATCATCGGTGCCATTGTTCCCGTCGTTCATGTAAGCACTTCTAATAAGTTCAAGATCGTGCTTTGCCTTTGCGATTTTTTCTTCAATTAAACCCTTAAACTCTTTAAGGTCTTTATCACTGTATCGGTTTTTTTGTTCCATAATATTAGGTTGTTATGATTTAACCATTGCTACCTGTGTGTGCAACGAATCAAAGGCTAGTTCGATAGCTTCGTTACTCACGTCTTTAACTACATTTATGGTTGTAGCTAAAATTTCGCCTTGAATATACGCTTTGTTTTCATTTAAAATAGCTTTTAATTCCTCACTTTCTTTAAGTGTAACTACTATTGTGTCTGTTACGTCAAAGCCAAGGTCTTTGCGCATGTTCTGCAATCTATTCACAAGTTCACGTGCCATCCCCTCTAAACGAAGGTTTTCATTCATTTGAATGTCAAGCGCTACAGTAACTCCTTGCTCCGAAGCCACCAACCATCCCGGTACATCTTTTGTGCTGATGATGACGTCATTAGCTTCTAAGGTAAACTTTTCATTGTTTATTTCTAGGGCTAGTGAGCCCTCTTTTTCCAACGCTTGTATTTGCGCTTCGTTAAAATTTTGAATGGCTTGCGCCACAAGCTTCATGTCTTTACCAAAACGCGGTCCTAGTGTTTTAAAGTTTGGTTTGATTTCTTTTACCAAAATAGATGACGTATCGTCTAATAATTCGACTTCCTTAACATTTACTTCAGCGGCAATAAGTGCAGATACCGCCTCTACTTGTTCGCGTTCTTCTGCATCCAGTACCGGAATCATGATGCGCTGTAAGGGTTGGCGTACCTTGATTTTTTCACGCTTCCGCAACGACAACACCAAAGAAGTAATCTTTTGTGCGCGTTGCATTTTTTGTTCTAGCGCAGGGTTGATAACCTCCACGTTTGATGTTGGGTACAATGCCAAATGTACCGAAGTAGCTGCCTCGCGTTTGGTTATGCCATTTAAGTCTTGATAGAGCCTGTCGGAGTAGAATGGTGCAACGGGTGCCATCATTTTTGCTACGCTCAACAAACATTCATACAGGGTTTGATACGCAGCAATTTTATCTGCTTCATAGCTTCCCTTCCAAAAACGGCGGCGGCACAAACGGACATACCAATTACTCATATCCTCTGTTACAAAATGAGCTATGGCGCGGCAGGCTCGTGTTGGTTCATACGCATCAAAAAATTGAGTCGTTTTTTGAATCAAACTATGCAATTCCGACAAAATCCACTGATCAATTTCTGGTCGTTCAGAAACTGGTATTTCCTCTTCAGTAAAAGCAAACCCGTCAATATTGGCATAAAGACTAAAGAACGAATAGGTGTTGTAAAGCGTTCCAAAAAATTTTCGTCGTACTTCCTCGATTCCCTCTAAATCAAATTTAAGGTTATCCCACGGGTTGGCATTGCTAATCATGTACCAACGCGTAGCATCGGGGCCGTATTTTTTAAGCGTTTCAAATGGATCTATGGCATTCCCCAATCGCTTGGACATTTTCTGCCCGTTTTTGTCCAGCACAAGCCCATTAGACACTACATTTTTATAGGCAACCGAATCAAAAACAAGGGTTGCAATGGCGTGAAGCGTGTAAAACCAGCCTCTTGTTTGGTCAACACCTTCTGCAATATAATCTGCAGGAAATGTGGTGCCTTCGTCAATTTTTTCTTTGTTTTCAAACGGATAGTGCCATTGCGCATAAGGCATTGCGCCAGAATCAAACCAAACATCAATGAGGTCATTTTCTCTGTACATCGGTTTGCCCGATTGGCTTAAAAGCACCAATTCATCTACAGTGTCTTTGTGTAAATCTACACGCTCATAATTGCGATCGGACATATCTCCATCCACAAAATCAGCCAATGGGTTTTTTATCATCAAGCCAGCGGCAACTGCTTCCTCAACAGCTTCTTTCAACTCTTCAACAGAGCCAACAACACGGGTTTCATCGCCATCAGAGGTGCGCCAAATAGGCAATGGAATTCCCCAAAAACGAGAGCGTGATAAGTTCCAATCGTTTGCGTTTGCAAGCCAATTTCCAAAGCGTCCCTCGCCCGTTTTTGCAGGCTTCCACTGTATGGTTTGATTTAGCTCAACCATGCGGTCTTTGTGGTCCTGTACCTTAATAAACCAAGAATCGAGAGGATAGTATAATACCGGTGCATCCGTGCGCCAACAATGCGGATAGCTGTGTACGTATTTTTCTACTTTAAAGGCTTTGTTCTCTTCCTTTAAGCGAATGGCAATTTCCACATCCACTGATTTTTCTGGAGCTTCTTCTTTTGGGTAATATTCGTTTTTGACAAATTTTCCGCCAACCAATCCCACTTCTGGTCTAAATTTCCCTTGCAAGTCCACCAGCGGAACGGGGTTTTCATTTTCGTCCAATATTAATAACGGCGGTACAGGCGGCGTGGCTTCTTTAGCAACTTTAGCGTCGTCAGCTCCAAAAGTAGGTGCGGTGTGTACGATTCCCGTTCCATCGTCTGTGGTAACGTAATCTCCCGAAATGATACGGAAGGCATTGTCCGCGTTTTGATATGGCAATGGTGCTTCTGTCCAGAGCTGCTCGTATTGAATTCCAACCAAATCAGCGCCAACAATTTCTTGCTCTAACCAAAAAGGTATGGTTTTATCGGCTTTGTCGTAAGCGTCTAAATCGCCTTGCGATTTAACCTGCTGGTATTTTTTTCCAAACTGTTTTGAAAGTAATTTTTTTGCAAGGAGCACACGAATGGGCTTGTATGTGTACTGGTTAAACGTCTGTACAACAACATAATAAATTTTTGGTCCAACTGTAAGGGCAGTATTTGAAGGCAAGGTCCAAGGCGTAGTTGTCCAAGCCAAAATATGAAGTGGTAAACTGCCTTTGAGTCCTTCGGGGAGTGAGGCATTTTTGGTTTTAAACTGTGCTGTTACAGATGTATCGCTAACGTCGCGATAACATCCAGGTTGATTCAGTTCGTGTGAGGACAGCCCCGTTCCTGCCATAGGCGAATACGGCTGAATGGTATACCCTTTGTAAATCAGTCCTTTTTTGTAAAGAGTTGCCAACAACCACCACGCCGATTCCATATATTTTGAGGTGTAGGTAATATATGGATCTTCCATATCTACCCAATATCCCATTTTTTTGGTAAGGTCGTTCCACACATCGGTATAGCGCATTACGGCTTTTCTACATGCGTCATTGTATTCCGTAACACTAATGGTTTTGCCAATATCTTCTTTGGTAATACCAAGTTCTTTTTCTACACCAAGTTCTACGGGAAGTCCGTGCGTGTCCCAGCCCGCTTTGCGTTTTACTTGAAACCCTTGTTGGGTTTTGTAGCGACAAAAAATATCTTTAAGTGCACGTGCCAACACGTGGTGAATTCCTGGCAGTCCGTTAGCAGAAGGCGGTCCTTCAAAAAACACAAACGGCGGTCTTCCTTCGCGGGTGTCAATGCTTGCCTCAAAAATGAGGTGATCGTCCCAGAATGAAGCGATTTCTTCAGCTGTGGCTACTAAATCAAGATGTGAGTAGGTTGGAAACAAAATCTCGCACTAAAATTATGCATGCGAAAGTAACCAATTTAGGGCAAAATGTTGTGTTGTTATGTTGGGGAATCGCTACAATTCATACCTTAAGACAAGCTTTGCGCTTCTACCGGGCGCAGAAATCCCCGATGCAAATTCTCGATAGTGCGTATCCCAGAGGTTGTAAATTCCGCCTGAGAGGTTTATCGTATCGCTTAATGGAAGTGCAAATTGCACATCCCAGCGATTCCATTTGGGTGTTCCTGCAAACTCACCATTTGCATGCACAGGTGTTTCTTCAAGCCCATCTTCGCCCCAAGGGCTATATGCTTCTGGCTTTTTGCGCTGCGCATGATGCCATTGTACCGAAAGGTCTCCCTTAAGGAATTTCCATTGTATTTTTTGGGCTATAAATAGTGGACTTATGGACGGAAGGTTTCCGCTAATGTTGTTGCCATATCCTCGTGTATATGTAAGCGATCCATGGTATGATATTTTGGGCGAAATTAGCCACTTACTATGTGTGCTAAGCCCACAAATACGTACTGTACCAACATTAACGTTTGCCGTTGTTTTTACTTCATCTTCAGAATGCATAATGGTGCTATAATCCAAAGTAGATTTGTCATGCACAACACTATATGGCCCACGAGCAATATAGTCTTGAACAAAAGCATAATACCCATTTGTCTCCACAAACGATCCATTGTTCCATTGCTTGCGAATACCGATATCAGTGCTGTAAATATATTCAGGTTTAAGTTCCAAATTAGGCACACTCAAAATGCCTTGATTTTCACGAGTTTTGCCTAAGTCATCAATGTTAGGTGCTCTAAACCCTGTGGAAAAAAGAGCTTTAAGCTGCCATTGGGTGTTGGGTTTATAACTATATCCAAAGGTTACATTTGACGATTGATGCTTTTGATAGGCGTGGGCCAATCTTGCATCAATAAGTGCCTGTTCTGTCCATGCGGCATCCAGTTCAGTAATGGTATGTCTTGCTCCAAAACTCAATGTGCTTTTCGGGTTGATATCATGCCTATAATCCACATAACCTGCAAAGGTGGCGTAAGTGCTTCCGCCACTTGGATAGCGCGTTGGAATAGGTGTTTTTGATTTTAGCCCAATAATTTCATTGGCAACCACTTGTAGCTCTTGAGCAAATGCCGATGAGCGCACTTGGTTGTGTGTCATTTCTAATCCATACGACCAATCGCGTCCTTTTTGACTTTTGGCTTTAAAATCAGCGTTAAGGCTAAATACGGTAAGTTGTTCTCGTTGTGTTTCTCTGTTTAGGCTAGCAAATTTTCGTTTGATTCTAGACTCTTCTAAAAATTGAACAGCCCCAATAATTTTTCCCGAATGTAGCCATGGTTTGTTGCCAACAAAGCTAATTTGTGGTGAAATCAGTAACCGTTTTTGAGGACCGTACTCCCAACGAGCAAATCGCAAAGCGTCGTCTGTGGTTTCTGAAAGTTTATCAAATCGTGGGATATTTCCAGATTGAGAACCCTGTAGATTTAGCGTAAATTTGATACCATTCGTGGTGTGATAAATCCATTTTTGCAAAATATCTACTTGCTCGTATCCTGAGTTTCGCTGCATGTTTGGGTTATTATTTTTGGAAGGTAAAGCCTTATAATTTGTGTCTGAATTTTGGGAATATTCAAATACTTTACCCCAATTATCATAACCGTGCACTCGCCGTTTTCCCATAACAATATCACCAAATTGAGAATAAGAAACCTGCTGCAAAACTGCCCACTTTGGTGCGCTGTATTCTAATACTGCCGATTGTTTTGAGGTGTTTTGCCCAAAAGTATAAGACGATGAGCCCGCAATGCGTAGCTTTTTATGTTGATTGATGAGTGGGGTGCGCGTATAAAAATGAATGACCCCTCCCAACGCATCCGAGCCATAGCCTACAGAAGAAGGTCCAAAAATAACCTCTGCTCTGCTTAAGGTAAGCGGATCAACAGAAAGGGCGTTGTGAACATGTCCCGATCGAAAAATAGCGTTGTTAAGTCGTACCCCGTCTACAACCAAAAGCACCCGATTTGCCTCAAAACCGCGCAACACCGGACTTCCTCCGCCGCCTTGCGATTGCTGTACCCGAACACCTGGGACCTCCCGAAGTAAAACCGCAGTGTTTTCAGGGCTAATTTGGGCTATTTCTTGCTCACTTATGATGCCCACTTGTTGCGCCAGGCGCTGTTTTTTGTCCGAAGAACGAGAAACCGACAGTACGATTTCGCCAAGTTGTTCCGTGTTGGGTGTCATCCAAATTACTTGGGAAGATTTGATGTGACTTTTTTGAAGCGTTTGCATTTGATAGCCCATATGAGAAAAGGATAAAGATTCGGCAGCATCAAACCCATCTAACTGTGCTTTTCCGTTTTTGGCGGTAGTTTCAAGATGCGATTTCTCTACATCGAAAATACTCACTCCTGCAAGTACCTCGTGGGTAACGGCATCTTTTACAACAACCTGTTGTGCCATGCCAAATATGGCACCGCAAAGAAAAACCGCCTTAACTAAAAACTTCATACAACACATCTAATGATTTCGGCATTCTAAACGATTGAACATGCAGTTGATAATACCGCATCATGAGCCTCAATAATGCCCGCCGCTGTTCAGTGGTAGCCAAAATCGTATCCATCGCATCAAATTTCGTACCTAAATAGGATTTTAATAAGATTACTTCCTCTCCCGACACACACTCCTTGCTGTTTTCATGTTCGCAAAACTGTCCGTTTTGTACATCAAAATAAGGATTTGAAATGGCAGAAACATCAGGGTAAAACCCTAAATATTTGGTGAGTTGTGTCAAAAAATATAGATGCACATTAGCCGTTTTATCATGGGTGTCAAGCCAGATAAGTGAATGTTCCAAAAAGTGATAAAGTGATGTGTTTTCTTCTTCCTCTTTTAATACCGAACGCAACACTTCTGCCAAAAACATGCAAATACTTGATTTGGCAATATCGGTTGTAATAGTCGTGTAAGGATGTATAATTTTAGCCGATTTTAATACAGAAAGCCCCGCGCGTTTAGGCGTAGTCGCTACCAATTCCAGTTGTGTGAGCGGTTGAAACATTCCCATTGAAAATGTTTTGTTTCGCTTCGCTGACCGAACTCCCTTAACGACGTATGCCCGTAGTCCTAGTTGTTGTGTATAAGCATTTAAAATCACGCTTGTTTCGCCGTATTTTGTTGCGTGTAGTACAATCGCTTTAGTGGGTTGTTCCATCAGTTTACAATCATCACTTTTTTAACGGCACTATCTAGTCCGTCTTTCGATGAAACAAAAATGAGGTAAACTCCCGACCGAACACGCTGCCCAGAAAAAGAACGAAAGTCCCAACTGATACTGCCCCCCTCACTTGTAGTGTCATAGACAAGGTTTCCTGCAATATCAGTAATTTTTACGCGAGCGTCTTGCTGCAATCCTCGCACCACCATGTTTCCTGTATATTTGGGTCTAACGGGATTTGGAAAAACGCTTACTTCAGATAACTTTTCAGACTCGGCGTAGGCGTCTCCTTGAAAAACAACCATGCCGGTTAGCGTTCCCAAATACACTTTCCCTGTGGCATTATCAATGCCAATGGTTTTAACGGAGGATGTAGGTAGCGGACTGTTTTCTTTGGTGAAATGCTGTAAAATTTCTGTTCCGTTTGGACTTAGCAAGAAAACGCCAGAGGTTGCCGTGCTTACCCATTTTTGGTTATTTCCATCAACTTCAATATCCGTAATAAACTGTCCTGAAAGTAGTTCGCGAAGGTTTCCATCATCTTCTACCACAACAGCTCGCAGTTCTGATTCAGGCTCAAAAAATTGGTTTGGTGCGTAAAGTACGGCAATCCCATCTCGTGTTCCTACCCAAAGGCGGTTGTCTTTGTCCAATCGAATGCTACGCACATCATCAGAAGGCAATCCAAACTTACCCCCCATAAGGTGCTTCATTTGCGGTGGTGATTGGGTAATATCAACTCCTATGAGTCCACTTTTTACGCCACCAAAAAAAATGAATTTGTCTTCAAATAATTCCATATTTGAATAGCCAGACTCATTGGTGTAGTCTGAGACAACCTCTGACAAATCATATGACGTCCATTGTCCCGAGGACGTGCGCTTTTTTAATCCTTTTTGTACAAAACCTGTTATTGACCAGAGGTTTCCGCCATCGTCTACGATGGCGTCCCGAACACGAATGCTTACATTAGGGCCATCAAACGTAAGGCTTTCTAGACCACTATTGGTTTGATTCCATAACTCTATTGGTGTATTGTCTTCAATTGGTACTATTCCTCTATGATAAGAGCACGCATAAAGCTTCCCTAAATCAGTAGGATGCGCTACTACCCGGACAAAGGTTTCTACATCAAAAAGCGATTTGTTGCTGATATTATCCCATCTCTCGTTGTAATAATGACTTAGCCCATATTTTTCTAAAGGCCAAGGGTTGTAAAACAGGCTATAATCACCATGGGAAATCCACAATTCATTTGCTAATGACTCGATATCAAAAATGCTGTTTCGTAACGGCCCTTCAGGGCTTATAAATTTATCTTCCTCGGATGCGGCGTACCGAATTAACCCTTCAGATGATGTGCCAATCCAAAGTTCATTATTTGCGTACATTCCAAATGTAAACGTATTGGGTTTTACTCCGTCAATATCGGCTATGGTTTGTGTTGTTTCAAATGCTTTGTTTACATCATACACTCGGTTTGAAGTCGTAATAACAATGCCATTTTCGTGTGGAGCAATGTGTTTTGCTTTTCCCGAAAAACGCTTCTTTTCTGTTATACTATCGAGTAGTTGAAAAAAAGAAACTGCATTTGCTTCGTCTCTTGCGCCATAAAGCATGCTGTCTTGCATCCATAGAGCCATCCAATTTCCAACGGCATGTTGCTCCCAGGTAGAAAATTCAAGTTTGTTGGGGTTATTGAGCAGCGTTCGATAGACCCCTTGCGGGGTGGCAGCGTAAATGTAGTCTTCAAAAACGGCTACTTGATTTACACGAATCCTTGCGCCTAATGACCCAAAATAATAGGTGTCCCCAAACTCCACTGTAGTGGGATTTAGCTCTACTATGCCAAATCCCGTTGCCAAATACACTAGGTTTTGGTGGACATAGAGTTGATTGATTTGCTTTTTATCACCATTAACTGAGATGTTTCGCTCAATGGAATTGTCAAGATCAATTTTTTTTGTGTTGATATCAATCTTGGTTACCATGCCGTTTTCAAAGCCTGCGATAATGGTGTTATCGTAAACGACTAATGCAGAAAAATTATCTCCCGAAAGCCCATCAACGGTGGTAATGGTTTCTGTACTATTCAGGTTAGGGTTATATAAAAAAAGTGCGTTTTCAGCCGCTACAATTAGGGTTTCATTGTAAGCAATTCCAGTAGTAGTGTTGTAGTAGGAATACATGGACTCCCACTGCTTGTTTTGTCCCCAACAGGACGAAACACCCAATACAACAAAAAAAAGAACACGCAACAAATTAACCTTCATCATAAGCAAAACGGTAAATACGCAGTTGTGGTATGCTATACCACACCTTGCGCCAACATGGCGTCAGCTACTTTTACAAAACCTGCAATATTTGCACCTTTTTCGTAATTAATGGTTTTGTTTTCAGCACCATACAACACGCACGCATCGTGAATGTCTTCCATAATATCCTGCAAACGTTGATCCACTTCATTTCGGGTCCAGCTGTAACGCAACGAATTTTGTGCCATTTCAAGTCCAGAAACAGCTACGCCCCCCGCATTGGATGCTTTTCCGGGAGCGTAAAGCACATGGTTTGCGTGAAACTGTGCAATCGCATCAGGAGTTGAGGGCATGTTTGCTCCTTCACTAATACAGTAGCATCCGTTAGAAATTAGTGTTTTGGCATCCCTTTCCGTTAATTCGTTTTGGGTAGCACACGGCATGGCAATATCGCAAGCTACGCTCCACGGCTTTTCGCCTTTATGAAAGCTTGCGGAGGGATATTTTTCAATGAATTTGTGAATCCGTTGGCGTTGTACATTTTTTAGTTCCATGATGTATGCCAACTTTTCTTGGTCAATCCCATCTGGGTCATGAATAAATCCTGAAGAATCTGAAAGTGTCAACACTTTTGCGCCAAGCTGAATGGCTTTTTCGGCAGCGTATTGCGCCACGTTTCCAGATCCCGAAATAACCACCTTTTTTCCGTCAAAGCTTTCGTCTTTGGCTTTCAACATGTTTTGTGCAAAATATACGGCTCCGTATCCTGTAGCTTCGGGTCGGATAAGCGAACCGCCCCACGAAATACCTTTTCCGGTCAATACACCCGTAAACTCATTTTTTAATCGTTTATACTGTCCAAACATATAGCCAATCTCTCGACCGCCAACGCCAATATCTCCTGCGGGAATATCTCTGTTAGGACCAATATGACGAAATAATTCAGTCATAAAACTTTGGCAAAAACGCATCACCTCCGCATCCGATTTACCTTTTGGATTAAAGTCGGCGCCGCCTTTTCCGCCGCCCATGGGCAAGGTGGTCAGCGCATTTTTAAATACTTGTTCAAACGCCAAAAATTTGAGAATACTCAAGTTAACGGATTCGTGAAAACGCAACCCCCCCTTGTAAGGACCTATAGCTGAGTTCATTTCTATACGATATCCTCTATTTACCTGGATTTCCCCCTTATCATCTACCCAAGGCACACGAAACATAACCACACGCTCGGGTTCAACCATACGCATTAAGATATTTTTGCCATGGTAAATGTCATTTGCAACAATATAGGGTAATACCGTTTGCGCAACTTCGGTAACAGCTTGCATAAATTCGGGTTCGTGCGCATTGCGGTTGCTAACTTCAGCCAAAAACCCATTGATGATTTGTTCCATAAGATTTAAATTGCTAATCGAATGTACGTTTTATTTGAAAATTAGCCCAATGCCTGTGCCAAATCCGAAATCAAATCTTCACTGTCTTCAATGCCAACGCTTAAACGAATAAGACCTTCGGTTACCCCTGTTTTTTCACGTTCTTCTTTTGGAATAGAGGCGTGTGTCATACTAGCAGGATGTCCTGCAAGGCTTTCTACCCCGCCCAACGATTCGGCAAGGGTAAACACTTGTAAGGACGAAACAATATCGACTGCTTTTTTAAGGCTGCTGTCTTTATGCACAAAGGAAATCATCCCGCCAAAATCATCCATTTGCGCTTTTGCCACATCGTGATTGGGGTGGGTTTCAAATCCAGGCCAATACACTTTTTCAACATCGGGGTGCTGTGCCAAAAACTCAGCAACTGCACGTCCGTTTTCGCAATGGCGTTGCATGCGCACGTGAAGGGTTTTAATCCCTCGTAGTACCAAAAAAGCATCCATGGGTCCAGGGACTGCGCCACTAGCATTTTGAATAAATGCCAAACGTTCGGCAAGGTCAGTGTCATTTAAAACCAAAGCGCCTAAAACCACATCGCTGTGTCCTCCCAAGTATTTTGTTGCGGAGTGCATCACAATATCTGCTCCTAACTCCAAAGGGCGTTGCAAATAAGGCGAAGCAAACGTATTATCCACGGCTAGCAATAGCTTATGTGTTTTGGCAAGAGTTGCCATGGCTTTGATATCAATTACTTGCATGAGCGGGTTGGTTGGCGTTTCTACCCAAAGCAATTTGGTGTTTGCATTTATGTGCTTTTCAACTTGTGCAATATCGCCCATGGGCACAAAATGAAATGTGATGCCATAGGATGCAAATACCTTACTAAAAATACGATACGTGCCTCCATATAAATCATTTGTTGAGATGACTTCATCGCCTGGCTGTAGCAATTTAATTACGGCGTCAATGGCTGCCATGCCAGATGCAAATGTGAGTCCATGATTACCAGACTCGATGCTTGCAAGCGATGCTTCCAAAGCAGAACGCGTAGGGTTATGTGATCTACTGTACTCATAACCAAGATGTTCACCAGGCTTTGTTTGCGCATAGGTTGAGGTAAGATACACAGGAGGCATCACCGCCCCATAGGCTTTGTCGGGCTGTTGTCCCCCATGAATGGTTCGGGAGTTGAATTTTAACTTATTATTTGCCATGGGTAAATTTTAAGCAAATGTATTTAAGTTTGGCTAAAGATGCCTTATAATCGATTGAATTTACTAACCTTTGTAGCACTATGGAAAACACATTTCTTTATCTATCAAGTTGTTCGACCTGTATGCGCATTATTAAAGAGCTGAGTATTCAAGATGCCGCTTATCTACAAGACGTAAAACAGCATAAAGCTACCGCTGAACAATTGGCTTTTCTGTATGCGCGTACAAAAAGCTATGAAGCGCTGATAAACAAGCGCGGCAGGGTGTATGCGCAACTAAAAAAAGAAGGGACTGATTTTACTGAGGCTACTTACAAGGAATTATTGGAAAAAGAGTACAGCTGCCTAAAGCGACCTATTTTAATGTGGAACAATGAGGTGTTCTTGGGAAACAGTAAGGCTACGGTGGCTCAGATGAAGCATGCACTAGATGGATAAACGAACCCTTGCGCTATTCGCTGCCTTTGGCGCAACCACGATTTATGGATTAAATCATACCATTGCCAAGGAAGTGATGCCTACCTATATCCAAGGGTTTGGGTTTATTCAAGTGCGATTGATGGGCGCAACAGCGCTTTTTTGGGCGGTTAGTTATTTTGTTCCAAAACAGCGCATCGCACGAAGCGATTTTCCACGCATGGTACTCTGTGCCTTTTTGGGAATGGTATTAAATATGCTCTGTTTTTTTAAGGGTCTTGAACTCTCAACTCCTATCAACAGCGCTGTACTTATTACTGTTACGCCTATTTTGGTGTTTGTGTTTTCTGCCATTTTAATCAAAGAAAGGTTACTCCTCCCTCGAATTATAGGTGTTGTGTTAGGTTTAATCGGGGCTTTGGTGTTGATTCTTTTTGGTAGCGAAGTCCGTCAAGATGCTCCCAACATACCGTTGGGGAATTTTTTGTTTTTAGTAAACACTGCTGCCTTTGGGTTGTATTTAATTTTAGTTAAGCCTTTGTCTGCCAAATACACTTCTGTGCATTTGCTTAAGTGGTTGTTTTTGTTTGGATTAATCATGTCCTTACCTGTAACGTATAACGAGTTTTATGCGGTGTCGTGGTCCACACTCCCTTTTAAAGCTCATTGGCGCTTTGCGTATGTTGTCGTGGGCACTACTTTTTTGACCTATTTGCTTAACGTGTATGCGCTAAAACAGCTTAAAGCGAGCACCATAGGGGTGTTTACATACTTGCAGCCGCTTATTGGCATTGCATACGCCATTGTGGTGGGTGCAGACGCCTTTACCCCTTCAAAATTGATTGCTGGGGCAGTTGTATTGATAGGTGTTTATTTGGTCACCAAACGCTATGAAGCAAGAACTTAGTAGGCTTTATCCTCGCCTCTCATCAAATTAATAGCTGTAAGGATAATAATTTTAATATCAAGCGCAAATGACCAGTGGCGGATATAAAAAATATCGTATTTGATGCGGTGCTTCATTTCCAAATCATGTTCGATTCCGCCCCTAGCGCCACTAACTTGTGCCAATCCTGTAATTCCAGGTTTTAAATACATCCTTTTTGGGTACTCCTTGAACATTTCCTTATAATATTCGTTTTGAGATATAAGGTTTGGTCTTGGTCCTACCACGGACATCTGCCCAAAAAGCACATTAAAAAACTGTGGAAGTTCATCAATACTTGTTTTACGAATAACTTTTCCAATTCGTGTGATTCTAATGTCATTTCTTGATGCTGCTTTTTCGGTTCTATTATTTGTTGTCATGGAGCGAAACTTAATACAAGGGAACAATTTCCTATCCCGACCAGGTCTTTTTTGAACAAAAAAAACAGGCCCTTTTGAGTCCAACACAATCACTAATGCTAAAAGTGGAACAAACCATGATAAGAAAAGCAATATAATAATAAGGGAAAAAAGAACGTCAAAAATTCTTTTTAAAATGGTTTTAACCATGTCGTCGAGCGGACTTGTTCTGAACCTAACAATTTGTGTGAGTCCAAAAAAACATGGGTTGTCTCCAAAAGTGACGGTATTGTAATTTGCCATAAAAAACAGTTTGTTCTGCTTTTCCCAGGCCAAATTAAGTGTATGACTCCCTAATTTTTTTAGTCTTTCAAATGGAATGAAAATTGCAGTAATGTTATTTTGTTGTACCGTTTCTATTAGTTTAATGAATTCATTTTCTTCAAACATCTGCTTGTCTGCAACGGTTATGTTATAGCCCGTTCTCTTTAAATCTATCACGTCTCGGACAAATTGTTTGCCTGTTTTTGAATCATAAACAAGAATGTTTTCTTGAAATGATTTTACAT
>JAFMFL010000045.1 GCA_017856205.1 Flavobacteriaceae bacterium | reverse complement strand
TAGATGCTGATATGCTACCAAAAAATAAAAGTTTTTTAAAAATCTATTTATCTTTTCAACTTAAAAGTGATAAGATTCCTGTTTTTGGGGGATATTGTTACAATTATAAAAAATCTAATAACTTAAGACTTAATTACGGAAAGCAAAGAGAAGAAGTAAATCTTTCAATGAGAAAAAAATTTCCATACAGATATGTATTTTCTGGGAATTTTTTAATCAATAGAGATCTCTTTTTGTTGGTCTCTGAGAGAATCCCTCAAGGATACGGGATGGACATATGCTTCAGTGCAATTTTGAAGAATAAAGGCATTAAAATTTCTCATATTGAAAACCCTACCATACACACAGGGCTGGAAACAAATATTATTTTTTTAAAAAAAATAAAAAACGCAAGTTCAAATCTTCACCTTATCGCAGAGACTAGTGAAATTGATTTTAGCCACACAAAACTGATTTCATTTAGTAATTTTTTAAATAGAATGGCATTAACAAATTTTTTATGTTTTTTACTTAAAATTATGGCACCTATAACTTTGTATGCTCTAAAACGTTTCGGTAAGCCGTTGTTATTCATTGACATATATAGGTTACATTGTTTTTTAAATTATAAAAAATGACTTTTCATTTTAGCATTGTCATCCCTTTATTCAATAAAGAAAACCATGTCTTTAAAACAATCCAAAGTGTTTTAAATCAAACATATTTATTTTTCGAAATAATCATTATTAATGACGCTTCAACAGATGATAGTTTAAGAGTTGTGGAGGGAATCAAAGATCACAGAATTCGAATAATCAAACACGCTAAAAACTTAGGTCTTTCAGCAGCTAGAAATTCTGGCATTAGAGCTTCAAAATATAATTATATTGCTTTTTTAGATGCGGATGATTATTGGAGTCCAAATTACCTTGAGGAGCTTTTAAAGCTTATTAAAAGCTACCCAAATGAGAAGGCTTTTGGCACCTTCTACAAAGAAGATTTTTTTGGATCAATAGTTTTACCAAAAACTTCACTTAATTTAAAATATTTCAATCAAACATTAATCATTGAAAATTTTTTTAAACTAAATCTGGGTAAATTAATTATAACTCAAAGCTCAATAGTCATTCACAAAGAGGTTTTTGAAAAAGTTGGGTATTATGATGAACAAATAACTTTTGCAGAAGACATAGACTTTTATATTAGATGCTTTAGTAATTTCTCCCTTGTTTATAAACACACCCCCTTAAACACGCAAACTAGAGAAATTGCTGGAAGTTTAACAAATAGTAAAACAACAAATAAAAATTATCCAGACTTAGAAAAATATTTAGGCTATAAAAAGTCATTAGATGATTTTATTAACTTCTACAATTATTGTTTTTGTAGAAGGTTTAAAAATGAGGGAGGGCAAAAGCAAATGCAATTTTATCTAAAAAAAATTAATCTTAGATCGCTAAGTTTTATGCAAATATTTATACTTTACCTTCCTAAACCCTTTTACACATTACTATTATTATTTAAGAAAAAACTACTTAAAAAAGGTATACAAATAAGCTCATATTAAATGAAAATCCTTTTACTTGGAGAGTATAGCAACCTTCACAACAGTCTCAAAAAAGGGCTCTGTGAGCTTGGACATGAGGTGACTTTAATATCTACGGGTGATGGTTTTAAAGGATATTCATCTGATATTTTGTATAAAAAAAAACCTATTTCCACTAGGTATAAACCTTTAAAAAAATTATTTAAACTCATTTTTAAGTATCCCTTTAGTTTTTACGTACGAAGTTTTCAATTTGAAAAAATATTGCCTCAATTAAAGGGATATGATGTTATCCAATTAATAAATGAACACGCTATTGGGGGGGTGCCTTATATAGAAAGAAAACAATTGTCAAAACTGAAAAAGCAAAACAAAAACATGATTCTGTTGTGTTGTGGTGACGACTACAACACTATTCATTTTCAACTGAATACCACCAAATTAAAATATTCTGTATTAACCCCTTATTTATCAAATAAAAGATTAAAACCTAAATATGAATACTCATTAAAATACATTACTAAACCTTTTATAAAACTTTCCAAACACATTGAAAACATCTCTTTAGGCGTTATTGCTTCTGATATTGATTATCACCTACCGCTACAAAACAACTCTAAGTATTTAGGACTTATTCCAAATCCCGTGGTGCTTAATAAATTGAAACCGACAAAAAAACAAGAAACAAACACAAGAATATTATTAGGAATAAACACAAGCAGTTATATCAAAAAAGGGATTGATTATTTTGAAAAAGCCTTAACAGAAATTGAAAAAAGATACCCTAAGGTTATCATTAAGAAAACCAAAAATCTTCCATTTTCTGAGTACATTGAGGAATTAAATAAGACAGATATTTTATTAGATCAAGTATTTGGCTATGATCAAGGATACAATGCGCTTGAGGCTATGGCATTAGGAAAAGTAGTTTTTACAGGGGCGGAGCGTGAGTTTTTGGAGCATTACAATTTAAATGAGGATGAAGTCGCTATAAATGCACTTCCAGATGTTGAATATCTTGTCAGCAAGCTAAGTATGCTCATTGAAGATCCCGAAAGAATTCAGAAAATTGGTAAAAACGCTAAGGCCTTTGTTATAAAACATCACGATGCCACAAGGGTAGCTAAGATGTATGTTGATGTTTGGGAAAATGCTATTGAACAGCAGTCTTAAACGACTCCCAGTTTCGAAAATAGTCTTTTTCAAAATATTCTTTAGAAGCTATCACCAAACAGACTGCACCTGCAGAAAAATCACGCAATTCACGCCAAACCATGGTGGGAATAAGTATCCCTTGTGTGGGATTATTAAGAGATACAGCGGTTTGCTTAACACCATCCTTTAATATCACTTCAAAACTTCCGCTTATGGCTATTAATAATTGAAATGTTGTTTTTAAGGCATGACCCCCACGTTGACTACCGCTTGGAACATCGTGTAAATAAAAAACGCGCTTCATCTCAAAAGGAAGCTTACTGTTCTCTAAAACAGCCAAATTTCCTCTTGGGTCTTTAATACTTGGTATATCAATCCACTCTACCTCCATACTATCTGCTTAATTTTTTACGCAATAAAAATACAACGAAAACCAAACATCCAAGATATCTGGCAGCGTTTGCCATTACAACACCTTCAATTCCAAAAGGTTCAATCCAATATAAACTAAGGGCAATTAAAACCGAAAATGAAAACAATTCAACGATAACATAATCAATTAAACGCTTTTTGGCTACCAAATAATATCCAAATACAAGAAAAATAACACGAAACCAGTCGGCTGCTAATTGCCATTTAAAAAGTGTAGTTATGGAAATAAAGTCTATTGAATAGAGTAATTTGGTAATAGGTGAGCGAAGTAAATAAACCGTTATCATTCCCAATGTAACTAAAGGCAAAAGCGTTTTTAAAATCGATTTCGTTTCGTTGAATAAGTGAAATGTAGGATTGTTTTCAGAAAAACGTGGCAACACATACAGGGAAAAAACAGCGGATATAAAAACAAAATAGTTTGATGAAATGGCATTCATTGCTGTCCAAAGTCCAGCTGAATGTAAATTAATTTTATCAGTAATCAAGCCCCTCAAGTAAATTTCAACCAAATGAACAAGACCAACTGCCAATAGCGACATAAAAATATAAGGAAGTAAATCTTTTACCCGTGAGAAATCAAATCGAAATCCACCAAAAAAAGAAACCGTAAGCCTGGCTTTATTAAGATGGTATATGTAAAAAATAAAACCGATTACAGGACGGCAGAGTAAAGCTATTAGTGCGCCAAGTAATCCATAAAAATAAAGCAATGTAATCATCAATAGCGCAGTAGTTGCTGCAATAAGTAGCTGTACATTAGACACTGCCTTAAATGCCTTTTTCCCACTCAAGACGGCTTCCATAAGTAGCATCAACCCCATAAATGGAAGAGTGAAAGCAGCCGCTTGAATCAATGCACCAAACTGTACATCTACTTGCAATTGTGTGGCTAGCCATTCATGTTGCCAAAAGACAAAAACTCCAATCAAAATGGAAGCACCAAAAAATAGTGTTATTGCGGTGTTAAGCAATGCGCGCATGGCACTTTTACTTTCTGAGGCGGCTGTTTGAGAAATAATACCATTTTGTGCCCCAACAGATGAAAAAGAGCCTAAAACTGCAATAAGGTTACGTAAATTTGCAAGAACAGCTAGCCCTGATGCTCCTAAAAAAACGGCAACTACTTTTTGAGAAACAAGCCCAACTGCTAGGCGCAAAACTCCTGCCGTTCCTGTATATCCAATGATACGGAACAGCATATTATTCTTTAGGCGTTGCAGAACTTTCACTCGTATGCGTTTAGTACTTCAATAGTGCGTTGAACTTGCGAGTCAGTTAAACTAGCATAAAGCGGAATACTTACCACTTCGTCGTGATAACGTTCTGTAATTGGTAGGTTTAAGTTGTTGTAGCTTTCAAGCGCCTCCTGTCTGTGAGGTGGAATGGGATAATGAATTAAACTTCCGACGCCATTTGCATCTAAAAAATCCATAAAATCTTTTCTGTCAGCAACACGAACAACAAATAAATGAAACACATGAGAACCGTCTTGAGGATGTACAGGAAGCTTTATTTTTGGATTTTTAATTTCGTTAACATATCGCAACGCAATTGCCAAACGCCGATTTAACGCATTGGGATAATCCTCAAGTTTAACACTCAAAAAACGTGCTTGAAGTGCGTCTAAGCGCATATTGAATCCAAGCACTTGATTCATGTCTTTTTTTGGCGAACCATAATTTTGTAGAATCCTAATTTTATTGGCAAGACTTTCACTGTTGGTTGTAACTGCGCCTGCATCACCTAATGCACCTATGTTTTTTGTGGGATAAAAGCTAAAAGCTGCAGCATCGCCAATAGCACCAGCTTTCAGACCACTTGCAGTAACAGCTCCATGTGCTTGTGCAGCGTCTTCAATGAGCAATACGTTATGCTCCTTTGCGAAACTTTGAAATGCTTCTGTATCAATAAGTTCACCATAGAGATGAACCACCAAACAAGCCTTTGTTTTATTTGATATTAATCGTTTAGCTTTGTCAATATCCATCCCAAAAGATCCCTCCTTTGGCTCCACAAATACAGGTTTTAAATTAGATTGGATTACCGCCAAAATGGTAGCAATATAGGTGTGCGCAGGTACCAATACCTCATCCCCTTCCGTAAGTAATCCCAATGATTTATATCCTTCAAAAATGAGTCGTAATGCGTCTAACCCATTACTCGTTCCAACACAAAAATCCGAACCGCAAAAGCTAGCAAATTGACGCTCAAAGTTTGTTACAGCGTCACCTAAAATAAACTGCCCACTTTCCATAAAAAGCTCAAGTTCGTTTGCAAGCTTTTCTGCGTAAGGTTTATTCTCGGCAATAATATTAAAAAAAGGAATTTTAGTCGGCATAGAAAATCGCGTATTGGTCTTGCACATATGTGTCACAACCCAGTTCTTTTTTATAATTGACCAAGCCTTTAGGGAATGTTAAATCATTCTTTGGAGGAATTGAACCCATGTCAAAAAATTTAATGCCTTTAGCATGATAAAACTCAAATAAATAAATATACAAATAATCTAGGGGAGCAAGTGATTCATATCCCAATCTAGTTGCACCGTATTGTGAGCGAATAATATTGTTCTTTAAAAAAAGTGTAATTCCTGCGATAATTTTATTTTCGTAATATACATTCCATTGGATGATGTTGTTTGGAAAACTGTTATGTAGTGATATTATTTCACTAAGTTCATGCACAGGTTTTGCTTTATGTTTTTGCTTTAAACAAGGAACTAAAACTTGAGTCCAAAAAGCCTTAAAATCATTATTTGCAAAAACAGTAAATTCATTTGTTTTGTTGTTTTTTCGATACCTTTTAAGCTTGCTTTTGTGAATTTTAAATGGAAGTTCCATCTTAGCTGCCATTGCCAAAAAAGATTTTTGGACTTTGGCACCAATAGCACTTAAAGCATTGATCTGACGTTCCGTATAGAAACCGTAAAAATGAGGAGGTATTTTAATGAAAATTTTGGTAATCAAAGCTGTTTGATAATACTCTAGAATAGCTTGGTAAATAGCTTTTTCAGTCGTTGCATGAAGTTTTGTGGAGTTATAAATTAAACCGCCATATGAAAGACCTTGATGAGAATAAATTTCTTTTTTGTTTGTAATGTTTGCAGGAAAGAGTGCAACTAAATCTTTATCTTGAAATATCATAAGCGAATAATCTATGAATCGGTCGCTATGATAATCCATATAATCCCTGTAAAAGAGAAACGTAAACGGCTTATTATCAGCAATAAACGAATCCCATTCTTCTTTTATGGAACTATTATATTGCTTAATCGTTACGCTTTTCATTCAATACTAAAACGCAAACTTAGCAAATAAATTACCCGACTTGTTTACCACGACGTTTACGCTCGTTTTCGTCTAGGTATATTTTACGTAAGCGCAACGCGTTTGGCGTCACTTCTACGTATTCGTCTTTTTGGATATACTCCAATGCTTCTTCAAGGCTAAACGTGATTGGAGGAGCTAATTTAACTTTATCATCAGAACCAGCAGCACGGACGTTTGAAAGCTTTTTGGTTTTGGTTACATTCACTACCAAATCGTCGGCGCGGGAGTTTTCACCAATTACCTGGCCCGTGTAAATCTCAGCTCCTGGAGGAATAAAAAACTTTCCTCTGTCTTGAAGCTTATCTAACGAATACGGAATTGCTGTTCCCTTTTCCATGGAAATTAATGAGCCGTTTATGCGCCCAGGAATTTCTCCTTTGTAGGGTTCAAATTCAATAAATCGGTGATTCATAATCGCCTCACCTGCCGTAGCAGTAAGCAACTGATTTCGCAATCCAATAATGCCTCGGGATGGAATTTTAAACGAACACAACATACGTCCACCTTTAGGCTCCATAGCGGTCATTTCGCCTTTTCGCATGCTAACCATTTCAACGGCTTTGCCAGAAACATCTTCGGGTAAATCAATAGAAAGCTCCTCTATGGGTTCACATTTTTTTCCATCAATTTCTTTGATGATTACTTGCGGTTGCCCAATTTGTAGTTCATAACCCTCTCGGCGCATGGTTTCAATTAGCACAGACAAATGCAACACGCCACGCCCAAACACCATGAATTTATCTGCGGAGTCTGTTGACTCCAAACGCATGGCTAAATTACGTTCCAGCTCACGTTCCAACCTGTCTTTGATATGACGCGAGGTAACAAACTTTCCTTCTTTACCAAAAAACGGCGAGTCATTTATAGTAAACAGCATGCTCATGGTAGGCTCATCGATCGCAATGGTGGGTAGCCCTTCTGGAGTTTCGGCATCGGCAATGGTATCGCCAATTTCAAAATCTTCGAGACCAACCACAGCACATAAGTCTCCTGCTTTAACCTCATCCACTTTTTTTCTACCTAATCCGTCAAAAACCAACAGTTCCTTAATTTTTGATTTGACCACAGATGCATCTCGTTTTACCAAAGAAACCGTATCCGATGCTTTGAGCACACCTCGGTGTAAACGTCCAATCGCAATACGACCCGTAAATGAAGAATAATCCAACGAAGTTATAAGCATTTGTGTTGTGCCCTCGGCTACTTTTGGTGCAGGAATATGTTCCACCACCGCATCTAGAAGTGGCGCTACCGAATCGGTTTGTTTCTGCCAATCGTCAGACATCCAGTTGTTTTTTGCCGAGCCATACAAGACAGGAAAGTCTAGCTGCCATTCTTCGGCGCCCAATTCAAACATCAAATCAAAAACAGCCTCATAAACCTCCTCTGGTGTACAATTTTCTTTATCCACTTTATTGACAACCACTATGGGCTTTAGCTTTAAACCTATTGCCTTTTGCAACACAAAACGGGTTTGTGGCATGGGACCCTCAAACGCATCTACAAGAAGTAAAACGCCATCTGCCATATTCAACACACGCTCCACTTCGCCGCCAAAATCGGCGTGACCCGGTGTATCGATGATATTAATTTTGGTGTCTTTGTACTGCACCGAAACGTTTTTAGACAAAATGGTAATACCCCGCTCTCGTTCCAAATCGTTATTATCAAGGATTAGTTCACCTTTAGTTTCGTTGTCTCGAAAAAGTTGGCAGTGGTGAAGGATTTTATCTACCAGAGTGGTTTTGCCATGATCTACGTGTGCGATGATGGCAATATTGCGGATGTTTTCCATAGTCTATTTTGCGCGGCAAAGGTACATTTTTTTCTGTTGAGACTTCGTGTGCTTTGCGTTAGCTTAATCCGTATTTTTGTACTATGAAACAGTTTGTAAAACGTCAATCCGAGTCTAATCAATTTTTCTTACTCGCAGGACCCTGTGCCATAGAGGGAGAAGACATGGCGCTGCGCATAGCAGAACACATTGTTGAAGTAGCTAATAAGCTTCAAATCCCATATGTATTTAAGGGAAGTTTTAAAAAAGCGAATCGGAGTAGATTAGATAGTTTTACAGGGATTGGCGATGAAAAAGCATTAAAAATCCTACGTAAAGTCAGCGAAACCTTTGATGTCCCTACGGTGACAGATATTCACGAAATTACTGATGCTGAAAGGGCAGCCGAGTATGTTGATGTGCTTCAAATTCCGGCATTTTTGGTTCGCCAAACCGATTTGGTTGTTGCTGCAGCTAAAACAGGGAAATATGTAAACCTAAAAAAGGGGCAATTTATGAGTCCTGAGAGTATGCAACATGCCGTGACTAAAGTAATGGATTCGGGAAATAAAAACGCATGGATTACAGATAGAGGCACCATGTTTGGCTATCAAGATATGGTGGTTGATTTCAGAGGAGTTCCTGTAATGAAGTCTTTTGCTCCTACCATTTTAGATGTGACCCATTCGCTACAACAACCCAATCAAGCAAGTGGTGTTACTGGTGGACGCCCAGAACTTATCGAAACGATGGCAAAAGCTGGAATCGCAGCAGGTGTGGATGGCTTATTTATGGAAACGCACTTTGACCCAAGTTCGGCAAAAAGCGATGGTGCCAATATGCTACCTCTTCCTCTTTTGGCAGGATTATTGGAACGGCTAACTATACTGCGTAAAGCTGTAAATCAAATTTCGTAAATTTGCACTCCTTTTTGGGAATGTTCTTTGAAACGCATGGGGTCGACTGGTATTGACAGCGAGATTCATGACAATGTAAGCAAGTCGAGCGCTGGACTATAGCTCGTAAAACTCATAGTACCACCATTTTAAATGGCGAGAATAACTACGCTCTTGCAGCCTAATTGACTGAATTATAGTAAGTCCAGGCCCTAGTCCCGCAAGGCGGGAAGGCGAGATGTCTTTGGGAAGCCCTTGTTGACGGCGTCCCGCAAAAAGGCACCATTAATGTCAACATAGCAGTTGCGGTGCTTCGACGCTTCTGCAAAACAAAGAAGCTAAGGTAACTGTGGGCGGTTTTCGGTCAGCAGCTATTCGAAAATCAAACGAAAACTATACTTGTAGAAAGCGTTTGATTGACTTGTTTGGACGAGGGTTCGATTCCCTCCGACTCCACTGATTATTTCCAGGGATAATAATTTATTTTTGGAAATACATTTTAACTAAAATATTTAAATCAGCACCAAAATAGCTAGACTTTTTCACTCATCCTCCTCTACAATGGCTTATATATAATAAAAAGCATTTTCTGAGTTTTATCTGCAATTTTCAGCGAAAATCGCATTTATTTTCCAAGGTCTTATTTAAAAAGAGCCGCAATTTGCGGCTCTATGGTCTCTAAATCTAAATTATTTCTTTATGATTTTGAAAAATTTGACCCTGCTCGAAGATTTTATTTTTAATATAAAAACCCCTGGTTCTAAATCTGTCACGTTTAATTCTCTAGCAGTATTGATGAATTTTGATAGAACTAATTTTCCAATTACATTATAAACATAAACATCTAAAGGTTCATCTAAGGCCGTTGAAATTAAAAGTGTGTTTTCTACAGGATTAGGATAAATTGTGAAAGGCAAAGCGTCCTGATAAGATTCAACACCTAAAGATTGAT
>JAFMFL010000044.1 GCA_017856205.1 Flavobacteriaceae bacterium | reverse complement strand
GATAGAGCATTTCTGGAATATAGGCGCCCCCAAAATCGCCGTAGTAGCCTTTTTCGTTTACGTGGTATGTGTTCATAGCGCTATTGTTTCTTTAAAATTTTTTAGTTGCTCCGCATTTTTAAGTGCTGGAGCGGTCTCAAACGAACTGTTTACGTCAATTGCATAAACAGGTAAGTCTGCATTGCGAATGTCGTTAATTTTAGCAATTTCTGCCATCCCAATGCCGCCACTTATAAAAAAAGGCAAATCAAATGGGTAATTGTTTAATAGCGTCCAGTCGAAGGTAGTGCCGTTCCCCCCCGGAAGTGGTCCTTTGGTGTCAAATAGGAAAAAATCACAATATGGGAGATAATCTATAAGTGCATCAAAATCAAAATCTACGCCCACACCAAATGCTTTTATCACTTGCGTTTTGCCTTGCAAGGCACGACAAAGGCTAGGTGATTCGTTTCCGTGAAGTTGTACTGCACCTAATTTATGTTGTGAAATGGCGTGTTCAATTTCCTCCAAAGGCGCATCAACAAATACCCCCACTTTAATAATGCCAGCAGGCACATCGGGTGGTGTGGGGCAATAGCGCTTTGAGCCATCCCACAAAATAAAACCCATATAATCGGGTTTCAATGCAGCTACTTCAGCAACATTGTTGGGTTCGCGCATGCCACATACTTTCCATTTCATGACGTAAAGCTTTGAATAAACTGTTGCGCTGCTTCGCCAGGCGATTCGTGCAGCATAAAATGTTCGCCCATCAAAAAGCCGTCAAAGCCCGCTTTTTGCAGTGTGGCAATGGCGTTGTGCGAAGAAATACCACTTTCCGAAATTTTAACTTTATCGTTGGGGATAAACTCTGCCAATGACAGGCTTGTTTCCAATGATACCGAAAAATCCTTAAGGTTACGGTTATTTACACCAACCACATCAACAAATTCTAAAGGTGATTGGTCGAGTTCCGCTTTGTTATGCACCTCTAGCAATACTTCCAATCCAATGTCTTTTGCGGTTTTGGCAAGTGAATTGATCTCATTGGGACTCAAACACGCGGCAATAAGCAAAATAGCATCTGCACCAAAGGCTTTTGCCTCATGAATTTGATAGGTATCCATAATAAACTCTTTTCGCAATAAGGGCAGATTACATGCGCTTCGCGCCAATAATAAATCTTCTACTGACCCCCCAAAATATTGATTATTGGTGAGCACAGACATGGCAGCAACCCCCGCTTTTTTGTAGCCTTGCGCCACGGCTGCAACTCTAGATTGCAGCTTTATTTCTGGTTTTGACGGCGAACGCCTTTTGTGTTCAGCCACAATGCCCAAAGGAGTGTTTTTAATTGCATGAGAAAATGAAATTTTTTCTCTGTTGTATAAGGGCATAGTAGTAAGTTGTGCTTCGGAAACGACAGCTTTTTTAAGTGCAACTTCCTTACGTTGATCGGCTACAATTTGTGCTAAAATACTCATGCCTTACTTAGTTCTAAAAGTTTTTTGAATGCCCCGAGTGCCTTTTTCGATTCAATGGATTCTTGCGCTTTGGCGTAGCCTTCGGCTAAAGAAATGTCCAATGCGGTGGCAATTGCCGTTCCGGCATTGGCACAGACCACCTGTTTTTGTGCGGGTGTAGCCTCGTCGTTAAGAATAGCAGTGAAAATAGCCGCCGCATCTGCAACCGAATTTCCTCCTCCAATCGCCTTGGGCGATAGTGGTTTTAGTCCAAAATCAGCAGGACGAATAAGCATTTCACCGTGTTTGGAAACAGCTTTGGTGGCTCCCGTAAGGGAAATTTCATCATAGCCATCTAAGGCGTGTAAAATGCAAAATTGCTTATCAGTATCCTGAAACAAATAGGAGTAGAGGCGCAACAGCCCTAAATTAAACACCCCTACGATTTGTCGCTTGGGCGAACACGGGTTTACCAATGGTCCCAACATGTTGAAAAAGGTTTTCAGTTGCAGGGCTCTACGGATAGGCGCTACATGTTTCATTGCGGGATGAAAAAGCGGTGCATGCAATACACAAATACCCGCTTGGTCAATGCATTTTTCTAAAAAATCTGCATCGTTTGAAAATTTTATGCCCAAATGTTCCATGACATTACTTGACCCGCATGATGAAGAAACACCATAATTGCCGTGTTTTGCTACATGAATCCCTGCACCCGCAGTAACAAAAGAAGACAAGGTGGAAATATTAAAAGTATCTTTTCCATCGCCTCCTGTTCCACATAAATCAATGGGGTTGTACGCTGACAAATCTACGGCAACGCAAAGTTCTAAAAGTGCATCTCGAAAGCCCGCCAATTCCTCTACCGCAATGCTACGCATCATAAACACACTCAAAAATGTTGTGATTTGATACGGATCACCAGCTCCACTGCCAACAAAAAGCAATGCCTCTTTTGCCTCTTGTCGTGAGAGTTTTTCGTGTTGGGTAAGTCGAGTTAAAAGCTCTTTCATAACGCAACCCAATTTTTCAGCAATTGTTTCCCATGTGGCGTAAGCACCGATTCAGGATGAAATTGTACACCATAAAGCGGATAGCTTTCGTGTTTAAATGCCATCACTTGCCCGTTTTCTTCTTCGGCTAAAAGTATAAATCCACCGGGAAGGGGTTTGTCAACCACCCACGAATGATAACGTCCAATATCAAATTTTTCTGGTAGTCCAGCAAATAGGGGGTCATCTTGCAGTACCGTCATGGTGCTGGCAACACCGTGAAATACAGTGGATAAATTGGTAAGCGTACCGCCAAAAACCTCCGCAATGGCTTGATGTCCCAAGCAAACGCCAAGCATGGGAATGGTTTTGGCGTATTTTTCGATAACAGGCTTTAGTAGCCCAGCTTCATCTGGAATTCCAGGACCGGGCGAAAGCACAATCTTGTCAAAAGCAGCCACTTTTTCTAACTCAAATTGGTCGTTGCGCCAAACGGTAACCACACAATTGAGCTCTTCCAAATAATGCACCAAATTAAAGGTGAACGAATCGTAATTATCAATAACTAATATCTTCATGGAAATTGTTTTTCTGCTTTGTCCATGGCGGTGTTTAACGCCCGTAATTTGTTATATACTTCTTGAAGCTCACTTTCAGGATTTGATTTAGAAACTACTCCCGCACCTGCGTGATAGTGCAACACATTCTCTTTGCTCAAAAACGAACGTATGATAATGGCATGGTTGTAATTTCCTTTAAAATCAATAAAACCTATGGCACCGCCATAAAAGGCACGATCGCTGTTTTCATAAGCATCAATAAGTTGCATGGCACGGTGCTTGGGTGCACCGCTTAAGGTTCCTGCGGGGAAGGTGTCTGCAACCACTTGCATGGTAGAAGTATCTGTTTTTTTCTGCCCCGTAACCTTTGAAACCAAATGAATAACGTGCGAATAAAACTGCACTTCACGGTCTTTTTCTACCGTAACATGATGTCCATGACGACTCAAATCATTGCGCGCCAAATCCACCAGCATCATGTGTTCGGCGTTTTCTTTTAGGTCCTCGGCGAGTTCCTTTGCTTTAGCTTCGTCTTGTGCATCGTTGCCTGTTCTAATAAATGTTCCCGCAATGGGATGAATTTCTGCTACGCCATCTTGCACCACCAATTGCGCTTCGGGTGAGCTACCAAAAATCTTAAAGTTTCCTAAATCAAAATAAAAAATATAGGGGGAAGGATTGATGGAGCGCAGCACACGGTAAAGGCTAAAATCGTCTCCTTTAAACGCCTGCTTAAAACGGCGGGACAATACAATTTGGAACACATCGCCTCGCATGCAATGATGAATACCTTTTTTGACCAATTCCACAAAATCAGCGTCGCTCATGTTGGAAACAGAGTCACCTTCTTTACGGAACGCAAATGAGTCGCGTTCAGGTGCCTTGAGCAGTTTTTCTATTTCGTCCAAATTGCTTTCGCTTTTGTAGCAATGCGCAAATAATTTGGCTTGATTGTTAAATACATTTACTGCAATGATGTTTTGATACAGGGCATAATAAATTTCTGGAATTTCAGAGTTGTTTTCTTTTTTCTCAAACGAAATATCCTCAAAATACTGCACGGCTTCATAAGCGGTGTAACCAAATAAACCATTGCTTAAAAAACGGGTTTCGGGTAGATTGGTTTCAAAATATGATATAAACGTTTCAAGCGCATCCACCACAGAAATTTCTTTTGTCAGGGCTGTTTTTTGCGTTGTGCCATCGGGAAACGTTTGCGTCATCTGACCGTTATGCACCTTAAAAGAGGCTATGGGATTAAAGCACAAATAAGCAACGCTATTGTCGTTTGCGCCATAATCGGAGCTTTCCAAAAGCACGCTTTCTGGAAATGCGTCCCTAATTTTTAGGTACATATTCACCGGTGTTATGGTGTCGGTGAGTAGCTCACGTATATCTGTTTTGAGTACAAACTTCATGGTTCAAAAATAAAAAAAAGGCTTGCCAATACGACAAGCCTTTTGTGTGATTCTAAAACGCCCATCGACTCCCAATTAGGAGATCCACCAAAGCGATTTAGTATTAAATTTTTTCATCCGCCCAAAGATACAATTCGGCAGTTAAAAAACAAGGAATTAATAAGTAAAGCTTACACTTAGTTCCAAAGCGTCCTTAATGAGTTTGTCTCCAAGGTTTTCGAAGAAAGAACCTGAAGCAAATTTGACATTGTATTTCGAACGGTCAATTTCCAAGTCTGCGGTAGCTTTATTGCCGTCAAGTTTTAACTCAAAGGTTTCGGGATGGGTAATGCCGCGAATGGTAAAATCCCCTGTTACGGTATAGCCATCTTCTGTTTTTTCAGCGTTGGTAATGATGAGTGTTGCTTCGGGGTGTTCCGCAACAGCAAAAAAGTCATCGGACTTCAGGTGACCAATAAGTTTTTGAGCATAACTTCCAGATAGATCTGTGGACACCATACTGTTCATGTCTACCGTAAACGCACCTCCGGCAAGGGTGTCGCCTTCAAAAGTAAGCGATCCTTTACTAATGTTAAGAGTACCTTCGTGCGAGTCTGGTACTACCTTGGATCCTTTCCAAAGGATGATGCCGTCAGAAATTTCTGTGGTTTGCGCATATAACCCAATGGCTAAAAATAGTGTTGCCCCGAGGGCGATTAGATTTCTCTTTTTCATGTGTATGTATTTAATGTTTATTTTCTGATTTTAATTTTGCTAATAACATCAACAATTGTTCCATTTCCTGTTGAGATAAAAAAGAAGTGATTTCTTCTTCTTTTGACACCAAAACAGGCTCAATTTTATGAAGCAAATTAAGTCCTTTTTTGGTGATAAAAATATCCACTTTACGCCGATTTTCTGAACATACCTCTCTTCTTACTAGCCCCTTATTAATGAGTCTATCAACAAGTCTTGAGGTATTGCTCATGCGCTGAATCATGTCATTGGTTACGCTCTCTAAACAAGCTGCCTTGCCGTTTCTGCCTCGTAAAATGCGCAGTACATTAAACTGTTGTAGTGTCAATCCAAAAGGCTGAAGCATAGTGTGTATTTGGTTGTGCGCCAAATTTCCGCTTTGCATGAGTCCCACTACAACATCTCGGCTTTTCATTGTAATAACAATTATTGTTATGACAAATGTAGTATAATTTTTTAAATTATATTTGTAATTATGAAAAAATATATAAGTATTTCAATTGGCGTGCTAATTGTTTCTTGTGTATTTTTGCCCAAAAAACAAACAACTATGAACGAATTAACACCCAACGAATGGGCTGAACTACACAGCAAAACCCCCGAATCTGTTATCCTTGATGTACGTACCGAAGAAGAATTTGAAAGCGGTTACATTGCCGGGGCCAAGAATTTGGATATTCGTGGCGGGGCAGCCTTTGTCTCCTCTGTTGAGAAATTGGATAAATCCAAGGCGTATTTTGTCTATTGTCGTTCAGGTGCTAGAAGTGGGCAAGCCTGTCAGCTGATGGAGCAAATGGGTTTTGAACGTGTATATAACCTTGAAGGTGGCGTCCTTGCTTGGGAGGGCGATTTGGAGGAGTAATCCGCTTATGTTAGGTTCGCGAAGAATTGCTTACCTATTTATGGAAAACACAAAAACTTCGTCTTTTTGGGAAACACATTATCACTTTGATACGCTTTCCAAAAAACGTACAAATCAACTGACCAAGTCCTTTAAACAATTACTGTTACTAAATACAGTTTTTCCGTTTTTATTTCAGTATTACAACTATTTGGGGGATAAACGAAAAGAACTTGTTTTGGATTGGGTACGTCAACTTGCACCTGAAAAAAATGTATATGTTTCAAAATTTAATGCGTTAGGATGCCCCATAGAAGATGCCCTTGAAAGTCAGGCCTGTATACAGCTAAAAAACACTTATTGTGCTCCGTGCCGTTGTCTTAAATGTGCTTATGGACACAAACTTTTAAATCTTTGATTACATTTGTATGATGAGTTTTTTGCACGAAACACGCTATTTTTTTGAAAAAAGAGGATTTGAAGTCTGTTCTCGTCTTGCAGATCGACTAGGGATGAAAGCAAAAAATGTACGTATCTTCTTCATTTACTTAAGTTTTTTTTCTTTGGGTGCAGGTTTTGCCCTATATTTAGTGCTCGCTTTTTGGCTCAGAATGAAAGATTTTCTATTTGCCAAACGCTCATCTGTTTTTGATTTATAATCCAAAATTTTTATGAAATATTTAGCCACCTTTTTTTTGACGCTTTTCTGTTTGCCACTTGCCGCTCAAACTACAGAAAAAGGATTAGACGAACGCATCAATGAAGCTTTTAAACCCGTTTCTGATTTTTTTTCAAATTTGGTTTTCTTTGAAATTGGAGGAAACCCATTTGTTATTTACTTGTTGGTGGGAAGCGCGTTGTTTTTTACGCTGTATTTTGGGTTTATAAACATTAGAAAATTTCCGTTAGCAATAGCTGTAGTTCGCGGAAAATACGACGACATTGACCATCACGAAGCCGATGAAAAAGCAGCTGTAAATATTGATGCTGGCGATGTGGTTGATACCATAAAAGACGAGAGTAAAGATGGCGAAGTAAGCCATTTCCAAGCCTTGGCTACTGCCGTTTCGGGAACGGTAGGAAACGGAAACATCGCAGGCGTAGCGCTGGCTATTGCACTTGGTGGACCTGGAGCTACTTTTTGGATGATTGTTTGTGGTCTTATTGGCATGTCAACCAAATTTGTGGAGTGTACCCTTGGGGTAAAATACCGTGATGTTGGTGAAGACGGTACCGTTTATGGTGGCCCTATGTATTATTTGAAAAAAGGATTGAGTGAAAGGGGCTTCAAGCAATTAGGAAAAATTGCTGCTGTCATCTTTGCTATTTGCTGTATTGGAGGTTCTTTTGGAGGTGGCAACGCTGCCCAATCAAATCAAGCTACGGTTGTGCTAAAACAACTTATGGGCTTGGAAAGCACTAGTGCGGGAGCTATTATTGGACTATTAATGGCAATACTTGTGGGGCTCATCATTATTGGAGGGATTAAGCGTATTGCTTCTGTAACAGAGCGAGTAGTTCCTTTTATGGCAGTACTTTATATTGTTGCTTGTATCTATATTTTGTCTATTAATGTAAGTTTTATTGACGATGCCATTTCAATAATTATTACAGAGGCTTTTAACCCAAAGGCTATTGGAGTTGGAGGTATTATTGGTGTTTTGATGGTAGGCTTCAAGAGAGCAGCCTTTTCCAATGAGGCAGGTGCGGGCTCGGCATCTATTGCCCATTCTGCTGTGAAAACAAAATATCCTGCCTCAGAAGGGTTGGTGGCACTTTTAGAACCGTTTATTGATACCGTAGTAATTTGTACCATGACAGCTTTGGTAATTATAACGTTCAATAGTCAAAATAAATTTGCCTACGGAGATATGACTCAATTTCAAACAGCAATTGAACAAAACGACGGTGCTTATAATGTTGAAATAAATGGCAGTGTTTACGAAGATGTTAGCGGGAAAGTATTAATAGAAGGGCAACTCTACGAAGGTGCGGGAATAACCGCAAAAGCTTTTGAGCAATATATTCCCTACTCAGACTTGTTTTTAACCATAGCAGTTTTCTTATTTGCCATCTCAACCATGATTTCTTGGTCGTACTACGGCATACAATCTTGGAAATTTCTTTTTGGTAGAGGTAGAACAGCTGATTTGACTTACAAGCTATTGTTTTTAACCTTCATTATAATTGGTTCTGCTGCCACTATGGACTCTATTTGGGCTTTTTCTGATGCTATGATTTTTGCCATGGTATTTCCAAATATGATTGGCTTATACTTTTTGTTTCCTGTTGTCAAAAGGGAGCTTAATCGCTACCTTTCTGCCATTCGCAATAAAGTGTAAGCTATGCCGTGAAAACAACGCCCTCATTTCTTAACCTTACCAAAGCCCAACGCAGAGGGGTGCTCTGGACGTTAGTTTTGTTTTTGCTGCTGCACTTAGGAATCACATTCCTTCCAAAAAAAACTCAAAATGGTGACACCTCTCTGGTCCTTGACACCATAGCACAACAACAAGTAGATGCACTTATCGCAACGAAACAAACCACGATTAGGGATACCATTTACCCTTTTAATCCCAACTACATTTCCAATTTTAAGGCCTATCAACTCGGCATTTCCATGGATGCCGTGTATCGAATTCGAGCATACCGCAATGCGGGGAAATACATTTCCTCAGAAAAAACCTTACAGCAGGTGGCGAAACTTTCAAATGAGGAGTTAGCACACATACGACCCTACCTTAAGCTAGCCAAACCCTTTTTAGCCAAAACAAAAGAGCCGAAACAAAAACGTAAAAAAAAGAACTTAATGCAGCTACAGCCAACGACTTGCAACAGGTTTATGGAATTGGCGAGGTGTTTGCCAGCCGTATTATTTCTACAAGGAATAAGCTAGGCGGATTTGTAGTAAAAGATCAGCTAAACGATGTTTGGGGGCTCAGTCCCGAAACCCAACAACGCATTTGGGATTACTTTATTCTTGATTCAGTACCAACTATTACAAAGCAAAACATAAATAATCTTACCATTGCGAAATTAGCACAACACTACTATGTTAGCACTTCGCTGGCAAGTCGCATAGTAGCGGTTAGAACACAAAAGGAGTCTCTTGCTTCGTGGAACGATTTGGCTGGCATTCAGCAACTCGATTCTGTTAAAAAAGCAAGATTATCCTTATATTTGTCTTTTAATTAGCTATGAAAACTGAACTACAAACGGGTCCTAGTTTTGACTTAGGTGAAACCCATAATTTGGTGGCTGCTTCTGCTCGCGATTTTGCGCAGCAGTACATCGCACCCCACGTCATGGACTGGGACGAACGCCAATTTTTTCCCAAAGAAGTCTTGCATCATGCAGGCAGTATGGGTTTTATGGGTGTACTTGTGCCCGAAAGTTACGGAGGTGCAGGCTTGGGTTATTTTGAATACACCGCTATTATTGAAGAAATCTCAAAGGTTGACCCTTCCATGGGGCTGTCGATTGCTGCACACAACTCATTGTGCACCAATCATATTTTACAGTTTGGCAATGAAGATCAAAAGCAACGTTGGTTGCCAAAATTGGCTTCTGGTGATTGGATTGGCGCATGGGGACTTACCGAACACAACACAGGCTCTGATGCTGGTGGCATGAATTCAACAGCCGTCCGCGATGGTGATGATTGGATTATTAATGGTACTAAAAACTTTATTACTCACGGTAGTAGTGGCGACATTGCGGTTGTGGTAGTGCGAACTGGTGAAAAAGGCGATAGTCACGGCATGACGGCTTTTGCCGTAGAGCGTGGAACACCTGGTTTTAGCGCTGGAAAAAAAGAGAATAAATTGGGAATGCGTGCTTCCGAAACTGCAGAATTGGTTTTTAATCAATGCCGTATTCCAGATGAAAATAGATTGGGAGAGGTTGGAGATGGTTTTATTCAATCTATGAAAATATTAGATGGAGGGCGCATTTCTATTGCGGCACTTTCGTTGGGAATTGCACGTGGAGCACACGAGGCTTCTTTAAAATATTCTTCCGAGCGTGTGCAGTTTGGTAAGCCGATTAATGCCTTCCAAGGAATTTCATTTAAGTTGGCACAAATGGCTACAGATATAGAAGCCTCAGAATTATTGATGCACAAAGCGTGTTATGAGAAAAACATGGGCAAGAGAATGACAAAAATCAGTGCCATGTGCAAGCTTTTTGCTTCTGAAACCTGTGTTCGCGTGGCAAATGAGGCAGTGCAGATTTTTGGTGGATATGGATATTCCAAAGAGTTTCCCGTTGAGAAATACTTTCGTGATTCAAAGTTGTGTACGATAGGGGAGGGAACATCCGAGATTCAAAAAGTAGTGA
>JAFMFL010000006.1 GCA_017856205.1 Flavobacteriaceae bacterium | reverse complement strand
AAAAACACATTTGGAACAAATGGTCTTGGGGAACTAAATGTTTTTTTAAAGCGCTCAGAAATGGCAAGTTTTATTGGTACAGCAACCGAATCCATGATCCGAATGTTCAAAAAATTTGAACAAAACGGCTTGGTGACTAGTAAAGGAAGAGCAATTCGCATTTTAGACGAAGAAAGATTATACAATATTGCTAACGGTATTGAGCTTAGCGTGCACTGATGCCTTTTATGTATCTTTGGATAGATGAATGAGCATCTAGACCCAACAGGCGAACACCTTAGCCACGAAGAGCATGACATAGATCGTGCGTTGCGACCGCTTAGCTTTAACGACTTTAGTGGTCAGCCGCAGGTACTTGAAAACCTCGAGATTTTTGTCGCTGCTGCGAACCAAAGGGAAGAACCCCTTGATCATACCCTTTTACACGGTCCTCCGGGACTAGGGAAAACCACATTAGCACATATTTTGGCACATGAGCTGGACGTAAATCTAAAACTTACCTCAGGCCCTGTGCTGGACAAGCCCGGCGACTTGGCAGGATTGCTTACTAACCTTCAACCCAGAGATGTACTTTTTATTGATGAAATACATCGATTGAGCCCTGTAGTGGAGGAGTATTTGTACTCCGCTATGGAGGATTATCGCATCGATATTATGATCGAAACGGGTCCCAACGCCCGTTCCGTACAAATCGAATTAAGCCCGTTTACGCTTGTGGGTGCCACCACACGTTCGGGATTGCTCACAGCACCCATGCGCGCTCGTTTTGGCATCAACAGCAGGTTGGAGTATTATTCAACCGAAGTGTTAGCGGGAATTGTAACACGCAGCGCAGGAATTTTAAATATCCCGATTGAAGAAAAAGCCGCCATAGAAATTGCAAGCAGAAGTCGCGGCACACCACGAATTGCCAATGCGCTCTTGCGCCGTGTGCGTGATTTTGCACAAATCAAAGGAAATGGTACCATTGACTCAGCCATAACTCAAATAGGATTAAAAGCACTAAACGTTGATGCCAACGGTTTGGACGAAATGGACAACAAAATCCTAACTACGTTGATTGATAAATTCAAAGGAGGCCCCGTGGGAATTAACACATTGGCAACGGCAGTTTCTGAAAATGGTGAAACTATCGAGGAGGTTTATGAGCCGTTTCTGATTCAAGAAGGGTTTTTGGTTCGAACGCCTCGTGGCAGGGAAGTAACCGAAAAGGCATATACACACTTAGGCAGAACGATTCCTAATGCTCAAAAAGGGTTGTTTTGAGTAGTGAGGCTCGTGCTGCTATCGTAAAACAAATTGCCCAACGCTTGGGCTTTATGGCATGTGGCATTTCAAAAGCTACTTTTTTGGAAGAAGAAGCCCCCAGATTAGAAAAATGGCTCATGCAAAACCATCATGGCGAAATGGGTTATATGGCACGCAATTTTGACAAGCGTTTAGACCCTCGTAAACTTGTTCCGGGAGCCAAAAGTGTGGTGTCGCTACTGTACAATTATTATCCCAACGCATCGCAAACAGACAAAGACGCACCAAAACTCGCACGCTATGCGTATGGAAAAGATTATCATCATGTCATTAAAGACAAACTCTTTGAATTTATGCACGACATCCAAACCGAAATAGGTGCTGTAGAAGGGCGTGTTTTTGTAGATTCTGCACCAGTTTTGGAAAAAGCGTGGGCAGCAAAAAGTGGGTTGGGTTGGGTTGGAAAAAACACCAATTTAATTCGAAAGCATAATGGCTCCTATTTTTTTATTGCGGAACTTATCATCGATTTAGAACTTGCTGCTGACGGCGCAGTTACCGACCATTGTGGCTCGTGCACCGCCTGTTTAGATGCGTGTCCAACTAATGCATTTGTAGCCCCCTACAAATTGGATGCTAGCAAGTGTATTTCGTATTTTACGATTGAACTCAAAGACGCCATTCCTAACGAAGTTAAGGGTCAGTTTGATGACTGGGCATTTGGTTGCGACATTTGTCAAGAGGTGTGTCCTTGGAATCGATTTTCTACCCCGCACAACGAACCTCAGTTTGAGCCCAATCCAGCACTTATGCAACTCTCAAAAAAGGATTGGCATGAAATTACAGAAGAGGTTTTTAACCGCTTGTTTGAAGCAAGTGCTGTTCAGCGTACAGGGTTTAATGGACTAAAACGTAACTTGAAGTTTTTAAAATAGCAAGAATTCAATACCTTTCCAAGCTTAAAACCATGACCAAATGAGTAAAGAAAGTAAACGCCGCGAGGCACTCATTTATCACGCAAAGCCAAAACCTGGAAAACTCGAGGTTAACCCCAGTAAGCCCTACACAAGTCAACGCGACCTTTCTTTGGCATATTCTCCGGGTGTCGCTGAGCCTTGCTTGGAGATTGAAAAATCTACCGAAAATGTTTACAAATACACCAACAAAGCCAACTTGGTTGCTGTAATTTCTAACGGTACTGCAGTGTTGGGATTGGGCGATATAGGCCCTGAAGCCTCCAAACCCGTTATGGAAGGAAAAGGATTGCTTTTTAAAATTTTTGCTGGCATAGATGTATTTGACATTGAGGTTGACACCAAAGATGTGGATGCATTTATCGAAACGGTAAAAAATATTGCACCCACGTTTGGGGGTATAAATTTGGAAGATATCAAAGCGCCAGAGGCGTTTGAAATTGAACGTCGATTGGTAGAAGAGCTCGATATTCCTGTAATGCACGACGACCAACACGGAACTGCTATCATCTCTGGTGCGGCATTGCTCAACGCTGTGGAATTGGCAAAAAAAGATATGAGCTCTATCAAAATGGTGATTAGTGGCGCAGGTGCCGCTGCGATTTCCTGTGCACGGCTATATCGCGCTTTGGGCGTATTGCCAAAAAATATGATGATGACCGATAGCAAAGGCATCATTAGAGACGACAGAGAAAATTTGACCGTTCAAAAGAAAGAATTTGTTACAACAACAGACGTACATACCTTAGAGGAGGCATTGCAAAATGCAGATGTATTCATTGGCCTCTCTAAGGCAGATATCATGACGGCAGCCATGCTAAAGTCAATGGCTGCAAATCCGATAGTATTTGCCATGGCAAACCCTGATCCTGAAATTGACTATAATTTGGCGGTTGCTACCCGTGACGATGTTATTATGGCAACGGGGCGTTCCGATTTTCCTAATCAGGTGAATAATGTACTTGGCTTTCCTTTTATTTTTCGGGGAGCATTAGACGTTAGGGCTACTAAAATTAACGAAGCCATGAAAATGGCAGCCGTACATGCCCTAGCAGATTTGGCAAAAGAAACTGTCCCGGAACAAGTAAACATTGCCTACGGTACTACCAAACTTGCCTTCGGAGAGAACTACATCATCCCCAAGCCTTTTGATCCACGACTGATTACTACTATTCCCATGGCAGTAGCAAAAGCAGCAATGGAAAGTGGCGTGGCGCAAGCACCCATAACAGATTGGAATCAATATCAAGAACAGCTACACCAACGCACTGGCTCTGACACCAAATTGGTGCGATTGATTACAAGTCAAGCAAAGCGCAACATGCAGCGTGTGGTCTATGCCGAAGCAGACGAATTGGATGTGCTTAAGGCTGCGCAAATGGTTTATGAAGAAGGTATTGCGCATCCTATTTTATTGGGAAACAAAGAGCGCATTTTGGAGTTGATGGAAACCTTAGAGTTTGAAGCAGATATTCCCATCATTGATCCAAAAACAGAGGAGGTAAAGGAACAACGCGAAACCTATGCAAATACCTACTGGAAATTACGTCAGCGCAGGGGTGTAACGCTTTATGATGCTCAAGGCAGAATGCGAGAGCGCAATTATTTTGCCGCAATGATGGTACGCGAAGGCGATGCCGATGCCATGATTTCGGGCTATAGCCGAAGTTACCCTAATGTGCTAAAACCTGTTTTGCATGTTATTGACAGAGCAGAGGGTGTAAATCGGGTTGCCACCACCAACTTGATGATTACCAATAAAGGGCCGTTGTTTTTGGCGGATACCTCTATCAATATCAACCCAAATGCAAAAGACTTGGCAAAAATTGCCCAAATGACTTCTTATACGGCAACGCTGTTTGGCATGCAACCCAAAGTAGCCATGCTATCATATTCTAATTTTGGCTCATCTAAAAATGAAGATGCACAGAAGGTAAACGAGGCAGTTTCGTTGTTACACCGCTATGTACCGCACATAGATGTGGATGGTCCTATACAAGCTGATTTTGCGCTGAATAAAACCATGCGTACGTCAAAATTCCCATTTTCTAAAATTGCTGGTAAGGAGGTAAATACACTTCTTTTTCCAGATTTGAATGCTGCAAACATTGCTTATAAACTAATCAAAGAATTAGATGACGCCCTTTCCATTGGTCCTATTATGATGGGATTAAAACACGCAGTCCATATTCTGCAATTAGGCGCAAGCGTAGATGAAATTGTTCATATGACGGCAGTTGCCGCAGTGGATGCGCAAAACAAAAAACAATGATAACACAGCTAAACGGAAGACTTGTAAGTAAAACGCCAACGACGCTTGTTGTTGATTGTAGTGGGGTTGGTTATGAAGTACATATTTCGCTTCACACTTTTGGGCAATTACCCGATGATGAACACATTCGAATTTTCACCCACCATCAAGTGCGAGAAGATGCACAAACCCTATATGGTTTTATGGAGCAAGTGGAGCGCAGCGTATTTCGTTTGTTGTTAAGCGTAAGCGGCATAGGTGCCAATACGGCTCGAACAGTACTATCTTCTATGAATCCGCAGGAAGTGGTGCAAGCCATTCAAACAGATAATGTGGCAGCCATACAAGCCATAAAAGGAATCGGCGCTAAAACAGCACAGCGTGTAATTGTAGATTTAAGAGATAAAGTAACGGGGTTGGTGGAAGAAGGTGAAATTGGTACTGTTTCAAACAATACACAGCGCGATGAAGCGTTATCTGCATTGAGTGTATTAGGCTACCCTATAAAACAAACACAAAAGCTAGTGGATGCCTTGCTACAAGTAGAACCCAACATGCCAGTGGAGCGAATCATCAAAAATGCCCTCAACAAATTGTAATGAAAATTAAATCCTATCTAAAATACATCTTATTTTTGGTTTTCATTTTGGCAATGACTACAACAGTTTTTGCTCAAAACACCGCTTCTAATGACAGCCTGGTTTTAGCTCCAAACCTGAAGCAAATTTCCCTAAAGAAAAAACCCTCTTCTTTTGGTTCATCATACACCTACGATCCAAAACTCAACTTGTACTTCTACAACGTAAAAGTTGGGGAAATTAATGCTGAACAACCATTAGTCCTTACACCCAATGAATATCGCAGACGTGTCGTTGCAGAAAAAACTCGCGCTTATTTAAGAGACAAACAACAAGCCCTTGCGGGATTGGTAGATGATGAAGATACACAAGAAGACTTATTGCCAGACTATTATGTAAACTCTAAATTTTTTGAAAAGATTTTTGGCAGTAATGAAATAAATATACGTCCGCAAGGTTCGGCAAGCATTGATTTAGGATTGCGATATCAAAAATCTGGAAATCCCAGTCTATCCCCAAGAAACCAAAGCAGTCTAGGCTTCGATTTTAATCAACGTATCAACCTTAGTCTTTCGGGAACCATAGGTACTCGACTAAAAGTAAATGCCAACTATGATACCCAATCTACGTTTGATTTTCAGCGCATCATTAAACTCGATTTTTTCCCAGAAGATTTGGTGCCAAGTAGTGTTTCAAATACCATTAATCGAGGAAAAGAACTTGTTGGTAAAGGAAAAAACGCTCTTGATAGTGCCAAAAATTTAGCCGAGCAAGGTATTAGCGGGAATGAAGACGGGATTCTTCAAAAACTAGAAGTGGGAAATGTGAATATGCCTCTCAATAGTTCTCTTATTTCAGGTGCACAGAGTTTGTTTGGAGTTAAAGCGCAACTCAAATTTGGTAATACCGACATTGCCGCGGTAATTTCGGAACAACGCTCTCAAACCCAAACCATACAAACCAACGGCGAAGGAACACTAGAAGAATTTTCACTTTTCGCTCTCGATTATGAAGACAACCGCCATTTTTTCTTGGCACAATATTTTAGAGATGCTTATGATGCATCGGTAAAAACCTATCCGTATATCAACTCACCCATTCAAATTACCAGGCTTGAGGTGTGGATAACAAATCGCTCGGCACGCACAAACAATGTGCGGAACGTTTTGGCACTTCAAGACTTGGGAGAATCAAATCCAGATGTTGTATTGCTGGACGATTTGACGCCAAACTTCTTTAATGCTGCGCCAGGAGCATTTCCTGATAATGATGTAAACAAACTTGACCCACTTGCCATTGGCGGTACAGGAATCTTAACAAGCGATATTCGTGATATTGCCACTACCCAAAACGGTTTTGGAACGCTTTCATCACTTGTTAATGAAGGACGTGATTATGCCATTTTGGAAAGTGCTAGAAAACTGAATAGAACCGAATATAGACTGCACGAACAGTTGGGATATATATCCCTAAATCAACCGCTAAATAATGACGAAGTCATTGCCGTCGCGTTTCAATACACTGTAAACGGACAGGTTTATCAAGTTGGAGAATTTGCCGGGGATGGCGTTGCGGCTACCACAATAAGCAGCGGTGCTACTGGAAATACGGTTGTAAACAATAATAGTTTGCTGCTGAAAATGTTAAAAAGTTCGGTGCTAGATGTGTCTCAACCAGTTTTTGATTTAATGATGAAAAACGTCTATAATATTGGTGCATTTCAGCTAGAACAAGAAGATTTTGTATTCAATATTTTGTACACCGATCCTTCACCAGCAAATTTTATCCGTCCCGAAGATGAAAACACTTGGCCTTCAGGAACTGATGAACGCATTTTACTTAACCTCTTTGGTTTAGATAAACTGAATATTTACCAAGACGCTCAAGCCGAGGGCGATGGATTTTTCGATTATATAAGTGGAATTACGGTGCTGCCTGAACAGGGACAAATTATTTTCCCTAGTGTTGAGCCTTTTGGAGAGTATCTTTTTGAGTTGCTAAAATCCAATGACCCTCAAGAAGATTATTCGGACAGAAACCGCTATAACGCAAATCAGAAAAAATATGTCTTTAAAGAGATGTATGATATCACAAAGCAAGATGCAGCAGATTATCAACGCTACAACAAATTTGAATTAAAAGGACGTTACAAATCATCTGGTGGTGGGCAAGGCATTGCACTAGGGGCATTTAATGTGCCTCGTGGATCGGTGCGTGTTACAGCAGGTGGCAGATTGTTACAAGAAGGATTGGATTATACGGTAAACTATCAGCTTGGACGGGTTACTATTTTAAATGAGGGGATTAAAAACTCCAACATTCCCATCGAGGTATCTACCGAAAGTAACACGCTGTTTGGACAACAGAACAAACGTTTTATGGGCTTTACTGCCGAACATAAAGTCAATGACGATTTGATTTTGGGCGGAACCTATATGCGACTAAGCGAACGACCGCTTACACAAAAAGCCAATTACGGTGCTGAACCTGTTAACAACAGCATGTTTGGACTCAGCGGCACCTTTTCAAAAGAAATACCGTTTTTGACCCGCATGGTCAATAAACTCCCAAATATTGATACGCAAGTGGCATCAAATGTTTCTATTCGTGCAGAGGCAGCGTATCTAAAAGTGGGTGCACCAAGAGGTACACAACTTAACAATGCTGTAACCACCTATATCGACGATTTTGAGGGAACACAAACCAACCTTGATATTCGAGATACGTATTCGTGGTATTTGTCAAGTGTGCCTGCGCCTTCGCAGCAGCTTCCATTAGCTGGCGCAAGTGTTGGAGTAGATGATATTAGCGCAGGATATCAACGTGCCAAGCTTTCGTGGTATAACATTGACCCCCTGTTCTATTCCAGAAGACGTCCAACTGGCATAACTGATGACGACCTTTCTAGCCCTGCTACCCGTCGTATTTTTATTGATGAAATTTTCCCACAGCAAGATGTTATTCAAGGACAATCCACAGTTCAATATACCTTTGATTTAGCGTATTATCCTGCCGAGCGAGGACCCTATAATAATGCACCGAGTTTTGGTATCAGCCCAGAAGATAATTGGGCGGGTATTACGCGCGCCATGACCACTACCGACTTTGCTCAGTCCAATGTGGAGTATATAGAGTTTTGGTTACTTGACACCTTTTCAGAACAAACGAGTGCTTCCAATGATTTGGGTGAATTGGTGTTTCATTTAGGAAATATATCGGAAGATGTGTTAAAAGATGGGCGCAAGCAATATGAAAATGGATTGCCAGCAGCAGGACAAAATACGGCAACACACAACACCTCGTGGGGAATAACACCTGCCACTCAATCGCTTGTGTATGCTTTTGATGCCGATGGACAAAATCGGGCATTGCAAGACGTTGGATTAGATGGACTAACAGATGCGGAAGAACGCCTTATTTATACTAATGGACCTGCTGAAGATCCTGCCGGCGATAACTACACCTATTTTGCACAAGGGAGTGGCTCTATTCTGGATCGGTATAAAAACTACAACGGCACCCAAGGCAATTCACCACTTGAAGTAACCGAGCAATTCCGTGGCTCGTACACCACACCCGATACCGAAGATTTGAATCTGGACAACACCATGAATACCATAGACCGATATTTTCAGTATCGGATTCCCATCGGTAAGAACATGGCAGTGGGCTCCCACCCGTTTTTGGTTGATGTACGCGAAAATGACAACATTGAACTTCCAAACGGTCAAGTAACTTCTTCACGCTGGCTGCAGTTTCGAGTTCCTGTTGTACCAGATTATTATGACACGCCAAAATACAATAGTCATTTTGAAGCCATAAATGGCATGGAAGACCTGCGTTCTATTCGCTTTATGCGGATGTTGGTAACTGGGTTTAAAAACCCAACGGTATTTCGTTTTGGTACCCTTGACATTGTTCGTGCCGACTGGACAAGAGTTCCAGGACCTTTAAACACCAAAGAAATTGCACACCCCAATACGCAACTAGAAGTAAGTGCTGTAAACGTTTTGGAAAATGAAACCCGAACGCCAATTCGCTATAAACTTCCGCCGGGCATTGTCCGCGAAACGCTAAATAGCTACAACAATCTTATCCGTGAAAACGAACAATCACTTTCGCTACGCGTCAAAGATTTGGAACCTGAAGATGCGGAAGGGGTATATAAGCACATAGATTTAGACATGCGCCAATATAAGCGTTTGCGTATGTTCATACATGCTGAATCCATAACGGGTGAAAATCCACTTCCAGGGGAGGGAGCTCAGGAAAAATTCGATAAACGTTTGGTAGCGTTTATCCGATTAGGAACAGATATTACAGAGAATTATTATCAAATCGAAATCCCCTTAAAACCAACGGAATTTACGGCAGGGGTTTCTAATAATTTGAGTGCAGAGGAAATTTGGCAAATTGCTAGCAACGAAATTGATATCCCTGTCGATTTACTTACCAAACTTAAAGCAAAATCCATATCAAACCGCAATGTTCAAGGCGCTACATATTTTGACGAAGAGCTTAATAAAATCAATGAGTTTACTCCCATTTCGAGTTTGCCGGGAGACAAAAAATACAAACTTGCAATTAGAGGGAACCCAACGCTTGGCGCGATTCGCACTTTGGTTGTGGGGGTCAAAAACCCGAGCACAACGATTGGCGAAAAACTAAGCGGAGAAGTTTGGTTTAATGAGTTGCGTTTGTCTGAAATAGACTCTCAAGGGGGCTGGGCTGCTGTCGGTACGATGGATGCCAATCTAGCCGATTTTGCCAATGTTACTGTGAACGGCGCTATCTCGACTGTAGGTTTTGGTGCCATTGACCAATCACCTAACCAAAGAAGTCAAGACGACACCCGATCGTATGGTGTAACCACAAGCGTGAACGCTGGAATGTTGTTCCCTAAAAAATGGGGATTGGTATTGCCTCTAAGTTACAGCTACAATCAGGAAGTTATTACCCCAAAATATGATCCATATTACAGAGATATTGAGCTTCAAGACCGTTTGGATACTGCCGAGCGAGAATCACAGCGCGACTCTATTCGTGACCAAGCGATTAGCGTTTCAAAACTCAAAAGCATCAACCTCATTGGCGTACGCAAACAGCGTAGCGCAGAAGCCAAAAAAGACTTTTTTGACATTGAAAATTTAGATTTTTCGTATTCCTATAACGAGGAAAAACGAAACGATTTTGAAATTGAGGATTACGCCTACAAAAATGTGCGTTTAGGTGCTGGCTACAACTATTCGTTTAAGCCATTGTCTATAAAACCATTAGGCAAAGTGGAGGCAATATCTACTAAAAAATACTTGCGCTGGCTTTCAGAAATCAACCTAAACCTAATGCCGAGCTCCATAACCCTTGGTGCAAACATTAACAGAACGTTCCAAAGTCAACGATTCCGACAAGTATATTTGGAAGGGGTAGATGCATCTAACCAAATTGCTTTACCCGACTTGCAACAACGCAATTATTTGTTTGATTGGCTCTTTACCGTGAACCATAATTTAACAAACTCTCTTCGCTTAGATTTCTCAGCATCAACCCGAAATATCGTGCGTAACTACCTCGAAGATGGTTCTGATGGAACCACTCGTGTCAACACAGAACTTGACATTTGGGACGGACTTTGGGATACTGGACAAATGGATCGCTTTGACCAATCTGTTGGAGCAACATACCAAATTCCGTTTAGGTTTATCCCTGAACTTTCGTTTTTGGATGGAACATATTCATATACTGGGAACTTTAATTGGCAGCGTGGCGCAACCTCGTTGGCAAACGTTGTAGATCAAAATAATAACACACTTGGCATTGTGCATACCCTACAAAACGCCAATACCATTCAGTGGAACGGAACTGCCAATATGCGTAGTTTGTATTCAACACTTGGGCTGCGAAAGAAAACGGGGAATGCTCCCAAAAATAAACCAGGGGTGAAATTTACCAACACCCTTGTGGGATTGATTACAGCACTGGAACGTGTTCAATTCACTTACAGCGAAAACAATGGAACAGTGCTTCCAGGCTACACACAAAACATTGGATTTTTGGGTACTTCAAACCCTGGATTTGAGTTTGCTATAGGTCGTCAAAAGGATATTCGATTTGAGGCTGCCAAAAGAGGATGGCTCACCGAATTCCCGAATTTTAATCAGGCTTACACTACGGTGCACAATACCGACATGAGTTACAATGCAGAGATAGGGTTATTACAAGGATTACAACTTGACTTAACAGGAAACCGAACGCATTCCGAAAACGCCTCTGAAAACTTTAGTGTGGTTAACGGGGTTTATAACGCTCTTTCCCCACGATTGTTTGGAAACTTTGAAATTTCAACCATTATGCTTAGCACGGCATTCAGTGGAAATGGACTAAATTCCCAAGCTTTTGCAGACCTTAAATCCAATCGCTTGACCATTGCGCAACGCTTAGCCACGGCTCGTGGTATTCCTTCGGGGGATGTAGATGCTGATGGCTTTCCAAGAGGCTTTGGCAAAAACAATCAAGCGGTGCTTATTCCAGCGTTTTTGGCGGCCTATATTGGCACCGATCCCAACGCCGTAAGCATGGAGGCTAAACGTTCAGTTCCATTGCCAAATTGGAACCTTCAATACACAGGACTGATGCGCCTAAAATCGTTTAAAAAACGCTTTAATCGATTTGCTATAGCCCACGGTTATCGAGCTAGCCATACACTAAACGCCTTTACGACAAACTTGGAATATCAGCCCAATGCTACTGATCAGTCTGGTAACTTTATGAACGAAATTTTATTTACTAATGTAAATTTGGTTGAGCAATTCAACCCGCTTGTTAAGGTAGATTTTGAACTTAAAAACAGTTTACAGCTTTCGGCGGAAGTACGAAAAGACCGTGCGCTATCACTGTCGTTAGATAACAATTTGCTTACGGAAACTTCTGGAGATGAGTGGATTGTAGGCATGGGTTATCGCATTAAAAATGTGAAATTCAAAACCAATATTGGCGGAAAGTCAACCAGTCTAAAGGGAGACATCAACATAAAGGGCGATTTGTCGGTGCGGGATAACATTACACTCATCCGAAATTTGGATGTGCTTAGCGACCAAGTAACCGCAGGACAACGTTTGTGGTCACTGAAAATCTCTGCTGATTATGCACTTTCTCGAAACTTTACGGCACTGTTCTTTTACGATCACGCCTTTTCAAAATTTGCCATTTCTACCGCCTTTCCACAAACCAACATCCGTTCTGGAATTACGTTGCGTTACAATTTTGGAAATTAGTAGGTTTTTATACTACATTTAACCAAAATTCTGACATGAACATTCCACAAGATTTAAAATACACGCAAGACCACGAGTGGGTGCGTATTGAGGGCGATGAGGCAACGGTTGGCATCACTGACTTTGCACAAAACGAGTTGGGCGATATTGTGTACGTAGAGGTTGAAACAGTGGGTGATAACCTTGCCAAAGAATCGGTTTTTGGAACGGTTGAAGCCGTAAAAACTGTATCTGATTTGTTTTTACCACTTTCTGGAGAAATTATTGCATTTAACGACCAATTGGAGGATACGCCAGAACTTGTCAATGAAGACCCATATGGTGAAGGATGGATTGTGAAAATAAAATTGAGTGATACTTCTGAAATTGATGGGCTGCTTTCCAATGAAGGCTATCAAGCTGTCATTTCGTAAAGTGAAACGGCACAAATAGATTTATTTAAATTTAACATTAAAATTATTATTTTAGCCCATAGCTAAAAATTTCAAATGCAACCAAAGAAAAATCCTAAAGCTGATTTAAGAAAAAACAGTAATCTGTATTTTGCCATTGGGCTTTGTGCCGTAATGTTTATTGCTTGGCAAAGTATCGAGTGGAAAACCTATGACAAATCTATGTATGGCTACGAAGCCTTAAATGTAGAAGAAGATGACGATGAGGAAGTGCCACTGACAGAACAGCTTAAAACGCCACCACCACCGCCACCACCGCCAGCACCTGAAATTATTGAAGTGGTAGAAGACGAAGAGGAGGTTGAGGAGACCGTGATTGAATCTACCGAAACTACTCAAGAAGAAATTATTGAAGAAGTGGAGGTGCTAGAAGAGGAATTGGACGTTGATGTGCCTTTTGCCATTATTGAAGATGTGCCGCTTTTCCCAGGTTGTGAGCGTGTTAAAAAGTCGGAGCGTAGAAATTGTTTTCAAGAAAAAATCCAACGCCACATTGCTAAAAACTTCCGTTACCCCGAAATTGCCCAAGAAATGGGGATTCAAGGAAGGGTATATGTACAATTTATTATTGCTAAAGATGGGTCCATTACGGGGATTAGAACCCGCGGACCAGACAAAAACTTAGAGAAGGAAGCCAACCGAATTATTTCAAAGCTTCCAAGAATGACTCCGGGAAAGCAACGTGGACGTCCTGTACGAGTGCCGTTTAGCATTCCCATTACTTTCCGTTTACAATAACATAAGCTCGACAATTGTCGGGTTTTTTTTGGCAAAATTTTTGTATGTATGGTCTAACAAATCTTAAACACTTATGCTATGGAGCCAAAAAAAAGCCCAAAAGCGGACTTAACCAAGAACAGTAAATTTTACTTCGCCATTGGTCTGTGCCTTGTACTGCTTGTTTCATGGAGACTTGTTGAGTGGAAGTCCTACGAAAAATCTGCAATAGATATTGGTGTCCTTGATATCACGGACGACGACGACGAGGAAGTGCCACTTACAGAACAGCTTAAAACACCACCTCCACCACCTGCACCACAAATCAGACAAGTGGTAGAAGACGAGGAGGAAGTTGAGGAAACTGTAATTAAATCTACCGAAACCGACCAAGAAGAGGAGATTATTGAAGAAGTAGAGGTCATGGAAGAAGAAGTGGACGTTGATGTTCCCTTTACCATTATTGAAGATGTCCCGCTTTTTCCGGGTTGTGAGAATGTAAAAAAATCGGAGCGAAGAAATTGTTTTCAGGAGAAGATTCAACGCCATATTTCAAAAAACTTTCGCTATCCAGAAATTGCCCAAGAAATGGGTATTCAAGGGCGCGTGTATGTACAGTTTGTAATTGCCAAAGACGGTTCCATTACTAGCATTCGTACACGAGGTCCAGATAAAAATTTGGAAAAAGAAGCTGCACGTATTATAGGTAAATTACCCACCATGACCCCCGGCAAACAACGTGGACGTGCCGTTCGGGTACCGTTTAGTATTCCCATAAACTTTCGTTTGCAGTAAGTACCGCACCAAGGCGGTTGTTTTCAGGAATTAACATTGCGTAACCTGCTTTTGTACAGTATCTTTGCGCCCTAAACGCACAAGTGCTTTATGCTTGCAGACACCCAAAAATCGCCCTCACTTTCGCTTATTTTAAACGATGTGCTATTGCTTACCAAAGCACGGCTAACGCTAAGTGTGGTATTTTCTTCCATTGCGGGGTATTTGTTGGCGGTATCATCACCCAGTATATGGCACTTATTGCTACTTTCGGTTGGAGGATATGGTTTGGCTGGTGCTTCCAACGCGTTTAACCAAATCATTGAAAAAGAGATTGATGCTAAAATGATTCGCACCCAAAACCGACCCATTCCTGCAGGGAGAATGTCGGTTTCAGTAGCTTTTGGCATTGCAGTTACGCTCCTCGTGTTGGGACTTGCTGTTTTGTATTTTATCAACCCCAAGACTGCCATGTTTGGGGCTATTTCGGTGTTTTTATACACCTGTGCATACACGCCCCTTAAGACCGTAACACCGCTTTCGGTATTTGTTGGGGCTATTCCTGGCGCTATACCTTTTATGTTAGGTTGGCTATCTGAAACAGGTAGTTTTGGCTTAGAGCCTGGCATATTGTTTATGATACAGTTTTTTTGGCAGTTTCCTCATTTTTGGGCAATTGGTTGGATGATGCATGACGATTATCAAAAAGCAGGAATCAATATGTTACCCACAGGGAAACCGGGTAGTGCTACCGCACTTCAAATTATTTTATACACCCTTTGGACGATTGTGATTTCCATCGTTCCAGTGTTTGGCTTCAGCGGAGCCTTACAGCTTTCGGTAGTGGGCGCAATTGCGGTTGGCGCAGTTGGATTGGTATTCTTATGGGCAGGATTACGTTTATATAAAAATCATTCCACAGCCAATGCCAAAAAATTAATGTTTGTGAGTATTGCGTACATTACTGCAATACAATGGATTTACGTTATAGATAAATTTATATAGATGAGTTTTCACCTTTCCCTTTTAACGCCTCAAGCAAAAGCCAAAAAAATGATGCTTTGGTTTGCCATGATTAGTATGACCATGATGTTTGCTGGACTTACCAGTGCATACGTGGTGAGTAAAGCACGCCCAGATTGGCTTACAGATTTTGCACTTCCCGCAGCATTTCACCTTAGTACTTTGGTTATTTTGGTTAGTAGTTTTACCTTTTGGATGGCATTCAAAATGCTAAAGGCAAATAATGCCAAAGGCGTTACGCTTTATACACTTATTACGTTTGCCTTGGCGGTAGTGTTTTCCATCAGCCAGTGGGTTGGTTTTAGTAGTATTGTAGCCGATGGCTACTATTTTACGGGAGCAGAAAGCACCGTAACTACATCGTTTTTGTATGTACTCGTCATCACGCATTTTGCACACCTTATTGGAGGCATTATAGTGCTTTTGGTGGTACTTATGCGCCATTTAAAAGGGGTTTATCAGAGCAAACCACTAGGTTTTGTGTTGGCACATACCTTCTGGCACTTTCTGGGCTTTTTATGGCTTTATTTATTTGTGTTCTTATTCTTTTTAAGATAAAGTTTAATCCGTAATTTTGTACTCAATTTAACCATTACCCACACATGGAAGCAACAACCAACTTAGTAGAAAACGAGAATGTTTGGGACGGAGGGAACAAACCACTGAATGCATCTTATGGTAAAATGATGATGTGGTTTTTCATTGTATCAGATGCCCTTACCTTTTCCGGTTTTCTAGTCGCTTATGGCTTTTCTCGCTTTAAAAACATTGATTCATGGCCCATTGCCGATGAAGTATTTTACCACTTCCCCTTTTTACACGGGGTTGATGCACCGATGTATTATGTAGCATTGATGACGTTTATCCTTATTTTCTCGTCGGTGACTATGGTTCTGGCAGTTGACGCTGGTCATAAAATGCAAAAAAACAAAGTTGCTGTGTATATGCTGCTTACCATTCTTGGTGGAGCAGTATTTGTCGGCTCTCAGGCGTGGGAATGGAAAAACTTTATCAAGGGTGAATACGGTGCAGTAGAAACCAAAGGAGGACAAATTTTGCAGTTTGTTTCTGCCGATTCTGGTGAGCGAGTAGCACTTTCTTATTTTGCAGCTACGCAACCAACAGACCGCGCGCAACATTCCTCCGAAAACGGCCTTTGGTATGTTGACGAAGCTACACTTCCAACATACACCGTTGCCGAGGTGCAACAGGGCTTTTTGGCAAATCCTGATTTGCGAATTAAAACCGAAATGATTGATGCCGAAACAGGGCATAAAATTGTTTTAGATCGTGCAGCTTCCGAGGCAAAACTTTCTCAAGCAGTACATGTGGTGGAAGGCGCAAACCTGATTCGAAATGAATACGGAAATAGACTCTTTGCAGACTTCTTCTTTTTTATTACAGGCTTTCACGGTTTCCACGTATTTTCGGGTGTAGTGATTAACGGTATTATCTTTTTTAATGTGCTGCTAGGCACCTACGAACGCCGAGGACATTACGAAATGGTTGAAAAAGTTGGACTCTATTGGCACTTTGTAGATCTTGTTTGGGTTTTTGTATTTACCTTCTTTTATCTTGTTTAACATGGCACATAAACTTTCTATTTTCCGCGGACTGGTAACGTTCAAATCCAATGCACAAAAAATTTGGGGCGTACTTATTTTTCTTTCTATTGTAACAGCCATTGAAGTGGCACTTGGAATTATCAAGCCCACCATATTGCTCACGCCTGTTTTTGGCATGAAAGGATTAAACTGGATATTTATCATCCTAACCATTGTAAAAGCGTACTATATTGCATGGGATTTTATGCACTTACGCGACGAAAAGCGCAGCTTAACTTCTTCCATAGTGTTGCCGCTTTTAATCCTTATTCCATACCTAATTTTTATTTTACTTGTTGAAGCCGACTATATTTATAACGTAATGTTAGACGGATTTGTAAGTTGGAATTTCTAATTACAGCATGAAAAAATACATTGTCCTAGCCATACTCTTTGTTTTTCCGCTAGTGGTGTATTTGTTTTTTGCTTCGGGTGTAAATCACTTTGCTAAACTTCCTGTGCTTACTCAAGACATTGAGGAAATAGGGGAATATAGCGACATACAATTTAAAGATCGTATCACTGTTTTAGGCTTTTTTGGCAATGTTTTGCAAGACAAAAAAGCATTGGCGTTAAACCTAAATCAAAAAATCTATAAGCGGTTTTATCAGTTTGCAGACTTTCAATTTTTGATTGCTTTGCCCGAAGGGACAGAGACACAAGCAGAAAATCTTGTGGCGAAACTAGAGGGCACAACAGGCACCGATATGTCTCGTTGGAATTTTGTTTTTTTGGCACCCGATGACCTTCAGCGCATCTTTAGAAGTTTAAATTTACCCTTATCGCTTGATAAAAATTTTTCCAATCCTTTTGTGTTTATCATTGATAGAGATGCCAATCTTCGCGGCAGAGATGATGATGATTTTGTAGGATACGATGCACGTTCTGTTGCTGACATCAACAACAATATGGTAGATGATGTTAAGGTAATTTTAGCAGAATATCGATTGGCATTAAAAAAATACAATAAGGATATAAACCGTCAATAATGCGTCGTTATTCCTATATAGCAGTTGCTTTTGTTGTTTTGGTATTTGGGATTATTTTTATTCCACGCATCATGGATCGTATTCAGCATACCGATGTTGTAGACAACAAACGATTAAGCAAACCCATGCCACTTTCGTTTATTGAACTTAATGGCGAGGCAAAGCGCGTTCCCGATTTTGTGTTTACCAATCAAGATGGACGCTTAATTTCCAATGAGGATTATTTGGGGAAAGTATATGTGATTGAATTTTTCTTTACTACCTGTCCAACCATCTGCCCCATTATGAATGCCAACATGAAACGCTTGGAAGAGGCATTTGGAAATCGGGATGATTTTGGCATTGCTTCGTTTACCATTGACCCTGAAAAAGACACGCCTGAACAACTCAAACGTTACGCTGAAAATTTGGGTGTTTTTAGTCAAAATTGGCATTTCCTTACGGGTGATGCCGACACCATTTATAATTTGGCAAATACCGGCTTTAACATTTTTGCAGGAATTAATCCAAATGTGGCAGGTGGTTTTGAACATCAAGGTTATTTTGCCTTAGTGGATCAAAATGGTTACCTTCGTTCAAGAAGAGACTCCTTTGGTAATCCAATTGTTTACTACTTAGGTATACCAGAGTCTGAGCTTGATATACAAGGCACAGATATGCTACTAGAGGATGTTCAAAAATTGCTAAAAGATGAATAAAAAATTTTTACGGCGTTACAACACTATTATTGTTGCCGTCTCCATAGTAATTCCAATAGTAGTTGTACTGTTGTTTAATGTTCGCATTCCAAATGTTGCACCGTTAGATATGCTACCGCCAATCTATGCTACTATCAATGGCAGTACAGCTGTTCTGTTAGTGTTAGCGGTGATTCAGATTAAGCGCGGCAACCGAAAAGTTCATGAAAGGCTTATGAAAGTCAATATCTTTTTATCACTGCTTTTTTTGCTGATGTATATTGCCTATCATATTACATCAGACCCTACTCCATACGGGGGAGAAGGGGTTATTAGATATGTGTATTTCTTTATACTGATAACACACATTTTACTTTCTGTTGCACTAATTCCTTTGGTGTTGTTCTCATACAAACATGCTGCACTTCGTGATTTTAAGGAACACAAACGCCTCTCAAAAGTAACATTTCCTATTTGGCTTTATGTTGCTGTTACAGGCGTTGTTGTTTATCTAATGATAGCGCCTTATTACGTTTAATATGCTTGTTTTAACATCACTTTTTTCGGGTCTTTTGGGATTGCAGTGCGCCATGTGTCGTGCCGTTTTAGAAACTGGCGCCGATGCCCAAACCGCCAAAAGCCTAAACGACGGCATTGTGTATTTGATGGTGATCCCCTATGTCCTTGTTGGAGTGGTTGGCTATGCTGTTTACAAACAGTTCCGCAAAAAGTAATATGTTTGTAACATATCCAATACTTAGTCGTTATCCAATAAATATCTGCTGAGACAACCAAAAAGTTGCCCCTATGATAAAAATAAAAGAATTGCACAAGTCCTATGCAATGGGACAAAATACGCTTCATGTATTAAAGGGTATTAATTTTGATGTTCAAGAAGGCGAAATGGTTGCCATTATGGGATCATCGGGCTCCGGAAAATCTACATTACTTAATATTTTAGGCATGTTGGACGTTGCGGATTCTGGCTCCTATACTTTAGATAATGAGCCTATCAAAAACCTTGACGAAACCAAAGCTGCCATTTACCGCAATAAGTTTTTGGGATTTGTATTTCAGTCGTTCAATTTGATTTCGTACAAAACAGCACTAGAGAATGTGATGCTTCCGCTGTACTATCAAAAGATTGGACGTAAAGATCGTCAAGAAAGGGCACAAAAATTTTTGGAACAGGTTGGGCTAGGCCCATGGGCAACACATCACCCCAACGAACTTTCAGGCGGGCAAAAACAGCGTGTTGCCATTGCCCGTGCATTGGTTTCAGAGCCTAAAGTATTGTTAGCCGATGAACCCACCGGAGCGTTAGACTCCAAAACCTCTTACGAGCTTATGGATGTGTTACAAACAATTAACGACAAAGGAATTACACTACTTATTGTAACGCACGAAAAAGATATTGCTAATATGTGCAAACGCATTGTGCATTTGCGCGACGGCGTAATTGTGGAAGACAAAAAGATCAAACAAGTTAGAGCCAGTTCGTATGTGGAATAGAGACCGTTGGCAGGAAATGTTTTATACCCTAAGCAAGAATAAATTGCGCACAACGCTGTCAGGGTTTACTGTGGCGATGGGTATTTTCATTTTTGTCTTGCTTTTTGGTTTTGGCAACGGACTAAAAAACTCATTTGAAGAATTTTTCTTAGATGACTCTACCAATACCGTTTGGCTGTATCCAGGTCAAACCGAAAAGCCGTATCGTGGATTTAAAGCCAAGCGCCGCATTATTTTCAAAAATGGCGACTTAACAGATATTCAACAAAACTTTCCTTTTTTCATTGACTACATCACGCCACGTATTAGCCGAGGTGCACTTGTAAAAAGAGGCAAGGAAAGTAACAATTACACCATTAGAGCAGTTGCACCTGGTCATCAGTATGCCGAAAAAACAATCATTACCAATGGACGTTATATCAACGAGGCAGACGTGCAAAACAAAACCAAATTTGCTACCATTGGCAGATTGGTAGAAAAAGATTTGTTTGGAAACAAGCCTTCTTTAGGAGAGCAGATTGATGTTGGAGGGGTATCGTTCAAAGTAGTTGGTGTGTTTAAAGATGAGGGCGGCGATAACGAAGAACGCCTTATTTATATTCCCTATACCACGAGACAACGCCTAGAAAAAAGTAACGATCGCATTGACCAAATCATTGTGGCGTTTCGTCCCGAACTGGGTCATGCCGGTGCCATGGCATTGGAAAAGAAACTAAACAGCTTTATGCGTAAAAAACACAACATTGCCCCAGACGACCGCAGCGGAATTTATGTGCGCAATGTTGCCGCCGACTTAAAGGAAACTCAACAATTTGCTAGTGTGTTGCAACTCATTGTAACGTTTGTAGGATTAGGGACCTTATTGGCGGGTATTATTGGAATTTCCAACATCATGATATTTGTGGTAAAAGAGCGCACCAAAGAGTTGGGTATTCGCAAAGCGATTGGCGCAACGCCCAAATCGGTGGTGGGTATGATTTTACACGAATCTGTTTTTATTACCACAATTGCGGGCTACGCAGGTTTATTGGCAGGGGTGGGCACCCTTGCGCTAATCGGCGATTCGCTAGAAGAATTTTTTATCATTAACCCATATATCAGTACAGGGACTGCCGTTGGCGCAACCCTGATTTTAATCCTTTTTGGCGCAATAGCCGGATATATTCCTGCGCGACGTGCCGCTAAAATCAAACCCATAATTGCCTTAAGAGACGAATAATGTTTAGAACCCTATTTGATAGAGATACTTGGCAAGAAATTTTTGGATCAATCCAAAAAAACAAACTGCGCACGGTGGTTACCGTGATTGGGGTGTTGTGGGGAATTTTCATCTATATCACACTTTCTGGCGCCTCAAAGGGATTAGATAACGGCTTTGAACGCCAATTTGAAGAGGTTGCCATTAACTCCCTTTTTGTTTGGGCACAGCGCACCAGTATTCCATACGACGGATTTCGAACAGGGCGCAACATGCAACTTAAATTAGACGACCAGAATTATTTGATGCAGCGTGTACCTCAACTTCAATATGTAGCACCACGAATTGCGCGTGGCGTTTTTGGTAGAAATGGCTCGTCTGTAAAAAGAAGTGGAAAAAGTGGTGATTATGCTGTATATGGCGATTTTCCCATTTTGGTAAAAATTGCTGCAAAAGATATTTTTGATGGCGGACGCTTTATCAACCAAGCTGATATTGACAACCAACGAAAAGTGTGTGTGATTGGCGAGCGCACCCAAATGGAGCTTTTTGAAAAGAACGAAGACCCCATTGGAAACTACGTTCAGATAGACGATATGTTTTTCCAAGTGATAGGTGTACACAAATTTTCGGGAGGTGGTGGTTTTGAAAGCGATAGCGATATTTTTATCCCCTTTACTACCTTCAAAAAATTATACAACACGGGCGATAACGTAGATTGGTTTGCCATGGCAGCTTACGACGATGCCGATGTGGTTGCTGTTGAAAAGGATATAAAAGCCGCACTCAAAGTAAAACACCGTGTACATCCCGATGATGAACGTGCTTTTGGTAGCTTTAACTTGGGCGAAGTGTTTAACAGAGTAAAAGGCTTTTCAAGTGGCATGAACATCTTATCTGTTGTGGTGGGAATTGCTACCATTTTGGCAGGGGTCATTGGTATTGGAAATATTTTATTGATTTCGGTACGTGAGCGCACCAAAGAGCTGGGCATACGCCGTGCGTTGGGAGCAACGCCTAGAGAGGTGCGTATGCAAATCATTATTGAGTCTGTTTTTTTAACGCTTATCGCAGGAATTTTAGGAATTATTTTGGGGGCTTTTGTTTTGGCAATCATCAATGTGTTGACCGCTGACAACGCTAGCTTTCCATACACCAATCCAACTGTTCCCATTAAATTTATTTTAGGTGCTTTGGGGCTTATGGTTGGATTGGGTACGCTCATCGGACTTATCCCAGCGCAACGTGCTGTAAGCATTAAACCCATAGACGCATTAAGAGAAGAATAATAACGAAAACCCATACTAATGAATAAAATCATCAAATATATCCTTATAGCACTCCTTGTTTTTGGCGTGCTTTTTTCGGCAGCCTATTTTGCAAAAACAAACAGCAAATCGGCAATTACATATAAAACTGAAAAGCTATTTTCAACTACCATTGAAAAAGAAACCGTAGTTACCGGAAAGGTTGTGCCTGAGGATGAAGTGGAGGTAAAGCCACAAATTGGCGGAATCATTGACCGTATTTTTGTTGAAGAGGGTGACCGAGTAACCACAGGAGACCTTATTGCGCGCATCAAAGTAGTGCCCAACGAGCAAAATCTTAATTCTGCAAAAGGGCGTGTGAAAAAAGCGCAAATTGCCCTTGCAACACGCGAAAAAGATTTTAATCGCAATAAATCGCTTTACGAAAAAGGGATCATTTCAAATGCAGACTATATTGCCAACGAGCTTTTGTACAATCAAGCACGGCAAGATGTGTTAAATGCTGAAAGCGATTTAAAAATCATTAGAGAAGGCTCTATTGGAGGTTCAAGTGCTGCCAATACCGATATTCGGGCAACCGTTCCCGGAACAGTTTTGGAAATTCCTGTAAAAGAGGGGGATCAAGTCATTGAATCCAACAGCTTTAATGCCGGAACTACCATTGCGGCTATCGCCGATTTGGGGAAGATGATTTTTGAAGGAAAAGTGGACGAAGCAGAAGTGGCTTCTTTGCGTGTGGGGACGCCACTAAAAGTTAGTTTGGGCGCCATTGAAGACCAAGAATTGGATGCTTCGTTAAAGTTTATCGCCCCCAAAGGAACAGAAGAACAAGGGGCAGTTCAGTTTAAAATTGAAGCGGATATGGTGCTAAACGACAGCATTTTTGTGCGCGCAGGCTATAGCGCAAATGCTTCAATAGTGTTGGACCGTAAAGAAGATATTTTGGCACTTCGTGAAGCACTTATTCAGTTTGACCGAAAAACCCAAGACCCGTATGTAGAGGTAATGACTGGCGATCAGAAATTTGAGCGTCGTGAGGTAAAACTCGGCATTTCTGACGGGGTAAATGTGGAAATTCTTAAAGGTGTTTCTGAAGATGATGAAGTAAAAGTCTGGAACCGCACCGAAGAGCGTGATGAGGAAAATGAAAACGATGAAGATGATGCGTAGGATTTTATCATTTTGCACTTTATTACTATTGGTTTTTGGGTACAGCCAAGAATCCAACACAGCAACGCCGTGGACATTAGAGGCTGCCGTGGAGCATGCCGTAAAAAACAATTTGCAAATTCGGCAAGCCTATTTGGATATCATCGAAGCGGAAACCTATAAAAGCCAAGCGGTGGGGAACTTTTTACCTACGTTAAACCTTTCCATGGCACATTCGTGGAATGTGGGGCTGAATCGAAACCTAACTACCAATGTTTTTGAAGACATGACCAATCAGTTTTCGAATGCTTCGGTGGATATGGGGGTGAATATCTATAACGGCAAGCGTAACATTTACCAACTGCTAAGTGCTAACTTGAGCGTTTTGGCACGTCAATATCAGCTAGAAGACATGAAGGAAGACGTGATGCTTTTGGTAGTCAATGGATATTTACAAGTCTTGTTTAGCAAAGAAAATTTGGCGGTGCAAAACAATCAATTACTGGTTGCCAAATCCGAATTAGAACAGACCCAAGCATTGGTAGATGCTGGCGCATTGCCCAGAGGCGAATTGTATGAACTCCAAGCCACATTGGCTACGCAGGAGCAGCAAGTGGTTTCGGCGAAAAATGAGTATGAAATGGCACGCATTTCATTGGCGCAATTGTTGCTTTTAGACGATTTTGAACAATTTTCCATTGCCGATTCGGACTACGATATGGTTGCCACGGTTATTTTGGATAAAACGCCACAAGAATTGTACGAAAAAGCGGAGTCGTCTCGAAACGATATTATGTTTGCCAAAACCAATGTAGAAATCGCAGAGGCAAATCTCAAAATCGCCAAAGCGGCTTATCAGCCGAGCTTGACAGGGTTCTACAGTTATAGTTCGCGGATTTCGTATGCAGATATTTTAGTGCCCACAGGCGTGGTAACACAAGTGCCTATTGGCACAGTACAAGAAACAGGACAATCTGTTGTGACACCACGTCCACAAACATCAATTGCCTCGCATTTGCCCATTAGCGAACAGCTAAAACAAAACGATGGGCATAATTATGGCGTAAGCCTGCGTATTCCCGTGCTTAACGGTCTTTCGGTAAAAAACAATGTGCGCCGTAACAAGGTTAGTGTGGAGCGTTCGTCAACGGTATTGACGCAGCAAAAGCAAGATTTGGAGCGTACCATTTACCAATCGTACTCAGACGCCAAAGGTGGCATAAAAGCCTATGAGGCTGCCCAAAAAACCACACAGGCCCGAAAGGAAGCCTATCAGTATGCATTAGACCGATTTAATGAAGGCGCGGCTACTTCCTTGCAATTTTCGCAAGCCAAACAACGCTACGAAGCTGCGGTTTCGGCGGAGCTACGCGCTAAGTTTGATGCTATTTTCCGCATTAAAATTTTGGAGTTCTATTTTGGCATTCCGCTAACGCTCTAAAGTAGTATTTTTGCCGCATGGCAATGCTGCTGCACATAGAAACCTCCACGGAACAATGTTCTGTGGCACTAAGCGACAATACAAAACTATTGGCGCAGAAATCCCTTTTGGAAGATGGATTTAAACACGCTGCCAAATTGCATGTGTTTATAGATGAAGTCCTTCAAGAAGCCAATATTTCCCCAACCGAATTAGATGCCATTGCTGTGAGTGCAGGACCGGGCTCGTTTACGGGATTACGTATTGGCAGCGTTGCTGCCAAAGGCTTGTGCTTTGCTCTCGATATTCCGCTGATTACAATACCTACCTTACAGCTTTTAGCTGCGCCACATTGGGAAAATACTAAAGTAGTTGCGCTTTTAGACGCCCGCCGCGATGAGGTATATACCGCAACGTTTGACATAGGGGGTAACGAACTGTCTAAAACGCAAGCCCATATTTTAACCGAAACTTCTTTTGCGGAACTTGCCCAGGAACCGGTTTGCTTTGTGGGCACGGGTGCCGAAAAAGCCAAAGCCCTATTGCCCAAAAACGTCAATTGGCACTTTTTGCCAACACACCCCATAGCAACCGATATGCTGCCCTTAGCAACAGCAGCGTTTAAGAAAAAAGCATTTACAAACAGCACCAACTTTGCGCCTACCTATATTAAACCCGTACGGATTACGCTTTCTAAAAAAGACCCTTTAGGAAGGGTGGTGTAGGAGGAAAATCAAAACAGGTGCTTTCTACCCATTTATAGCCACGACTTGCTCTACTTTTCCGGGCAGCATTTCGCGCATCATGGTTTCAATACCGTTTTTTAGCGTAAACGTAGAAGAAGGACAGCCGCTACATGCGCCTTGCAGCACTACATGCACCGCTTTTGCGGGTTCATCAAAAGATTGAAATACAATATTTCCCCCGTCTGAGGCTACGGCAGGTTTGATGTACTCGTCCAAAATGCGAACAATTTCCTGTTCGGTGGGGGTATAGTCGGTTTGGGTGTGTTCGGGTGTTTCATTTGCAGGAACAAATGTAGGGGTAAGTATGGGTTTCCCCTCAGCAATATACTCCCGAATAAAGGTGCGCACTTCTTGCACTACTTCTTCCCAAGGGGTAATCTCGTATTTGGTAACCGACACAAAGTTTTCGTCCATATATACCTCTTTTACAAACGGAAAATGAAACAAGGCTTGCGCCAAGGGTGCTTCTTTGGTGGTATCAATAGAGGTAAATTCAACACTAGCCGGCACCAATTTTTTATTTGCCACAAACTTCATCACGGCAGGGTTTGGCGTACTTTCGGCATATACACTTGCAGGTGCCGCCTTTTTTTCCTTAAGCACTGCTCCGCCATCGGCGAGGTATTTTTCAAGTTGTTCGTGTACTTCGTCTTGCACTTCGTCCCACTCTACAATAGGGAAACGCTCTAATGTAAGCTGGGTGCTGCTAAGCGTAACCGCCTTGACAAACGGCAAATAAAAGAGCTGCTGCGCCAACGGCACTTCGGCAGCTTCGGACACATTGTTAAAGGCATAGGCGCGATCTACTAGTGGAGTGTTGGTTCCAAAAACCAACACATCAGGATTATCAGACGGAAGAATACGAAAACGACTCATAGGCTTTTCGTGCAAAAGTACACATTCCTGCGTTCTGCCCTGTAGCGTTACCCTCAGATTTTTGTACTTTGCAGTATGCTAATCAAAACAGTTTTAGGACACACACCACAATACGGCAAAGATTGTTTTTTTGCCGACAATGCAACGCTTATTGGCGATATTATAATGGGGGATTTTTGCTCGGTTTGGTTTCAGGCAGTAGTACGCGGCGATGTACATAGCATTCGTATGGGAAATCGGGTGAATATTCAAGACGGAGCGGTCATTCATGCTACCTACAAAACTTCGCCTACTACCATTGGGAATAATGTCTCGGTAGGGCACAATGCCATAGTGCATGGTTGCACCATTCACGACAATGTGTTGGTGGGTATGGGTGCTATTATCATGGACGATGCCGTAGTGGAATCGAATAGCATTATTGCTGCTGGCGCGGTGGTTTCAAAAAATACGATAGTGCCAGCAGGGTCGGTATTTGCAGGGGTGCCTGCCAAAAAAATTAAAGACACTTCCCCTGAATTGGTTTCAGGCGAAATTGAGCGTATTGCCAAAAACTACAGCCTTTACGCTAGTTGGTTTCAGGATTAAATATCGATGTTAGTTACCGCATCTACACCAAACAACTCCCATAATTGTTTATTGGGCAAAGCGGTGCTGAAATAGGTTGTGCCACCGCCCACAGTACTTGTGATTTCATGTTTTTCCAAAAGGCGTTCGGTTTGCTTGGCAACGGCATTTCCACAATCAACAATAGTAACCTCTATGGGCAATATGCGCTGGAGTGTTTCACGCAAAAAGGGATAGTGCGTACAGCCCAAAACCAAATGATCTATGGGTTTTTGTAACATGGGGGCAAGGTCGTGGCGGAGTTGGTTTTCGGCTTCCAAGCTCGATGCCTTTCCATTTTCTACTAATTCTACCAATCCATGTCCCACTTGCGAGATTACTTCAATGTCTTTGGCATGGTCTTGCGCAGTTGTTTGGAACAATTCGCTTGATAGAGTGCCTTCGGTGGCCAAAACGCCAACCACACCTGTTTTACTTCCTAAGGCGGCGGGTTTTATGGCGGGCTCTATACCCACAAAAGGGACTGCAAAAGTGCTGCGCAAATGCGAAATGGCGTTGGTAGTTGCTGTATTGCATGCCACTATGATGAGCTTACATCCCTGTGCTATAAGCCACTCGCTTATGGCAACTGAACGCAGTTGAATTTCGGATTTTGTGCGTTTGCCGTATGGGGCAAATGCCTGATCGGCAACATATATAACGTCCTCGTTTGGGAGACGTGTTCTAAGTGCCTGTAATACAGAAAGTCCGCCTACACCCGAATCAAAAACGCCAATAGGAGAATTGCGCATGCCTAAAAATAAAAAAACTGCTCCGATTAAAAGCAGTTTTTTGATATTGTCTGAAAAAATTTGGATTAGATTCCCAAGGCTCTCTTTACGTCAGGCTCTAGGTCTTTTCCTTCTGACATCAAAAGTGCTCCACCAAGACTTGCATCAATAACGTAATCGAAACCTTGTGATTTGGCTACTTCTTGAATTTTAGCACGTGCATTTTCAATGATTGGGCGAAGCAAATCAGCTTGCTTTTTCTGAATGTCTTGTGCTGCCGTCTGACGGAACTGTTGGATGTTTTGCTCCATGCCTGCTAGCTCTTGCTGACGTGCTTGGTTAGTAACATCGGTTTGACTTTCAGCTTCTGCAGAATAGCTTTGCAACTTGGTTTGGTATTCCTTAATGGAAGCTTCAATTTCGGTTTGGTAGTCCTTTTCAAGTTTTTGAATTTCCTCCTGAGCAGCTAATACGCTAGGCATTTCGCTGACGAGTTTTTGGAAGTCAATGTGTGCCACTTTACTTTGTGCATAGGTAGCACTACTTAGCATTAAAACTAGGGTTATAACGAGTGTAGATATATATTTCATTAGATTAAGATTAAATTGAATATTACTTTTTTTCTTGCGTTTGTTTGCGTTTTTCTTCTATTTCTTTTTTGCGTCGCTCTAGTTCTTCAAGGCGTTCTTTTTTACGCTTTGCTATTGCTTCGGCTTGTTCTTTTTTTCGTTGTGCCAATTCTGCTGCACGGTCTTTTCTTTTTTGCTCTAATTCGGCTTTTCGAGCTGCTCTTTGATCTTCGTCAGAGCGATTTTCATCAACATCTTTGGGTGCCGTTGAACCTGATTTGTTAGCGTTTTTTTTGCGTTCGCGTGTTGCTCTGCGTTCTTCCAACAATTTTTGTCGTTCTGCTTTGCGCTGCTCTAGCACCTTGCGTTTTTCCTCCAATGCAGGATTCGTCCGCTGGCGACGCTCATCTCTTTTGGTTTTACTCAAAAATTCTTGCGCCTTTTTCTTGTCTTCAATTTCTATGTATCGAATAACAAGGTCGCTAATATCGTATTTTTTTTCAGAATGTAATACTAAAATATCTGCCGTGCTATCAAAAACGTAGTCTAGATTACGATCATCAGCAATCTCTTTGATGGCTGTTAGGATTTCGTCTTGTGCGGGTTGAGCAAGCATAACTTTTTGTTTTACCCAATCGCCCTCAGTGCCAAAACGCTTTTTGATGTATTGATCTAGTTTCTCCTGTTCAAAAGCAATATCTTCTGCACGTTCTTCAAAGATTTCTTCAGTAAGCAATGGACGCTCTAAGTCTAAAGATTCCCTTTGCTGGTCTAATTCCTTTTGTTTGGTTTCGATTTCGTTGCGCCAAGCCGTAATTTTTGCCTCGAGTTCTTGATTAGATGTAGCATATCCCTTATGTGACTCTAAAACTTTATCAATATCCAAAAATCCTATACGAACATTTTTTTGAGCATGGCTGAAAGTTGATACCAACAGTGCCGTTGCAAAAAGTAGAATGTGAATATAAGTCATACTACTAGTTGTTAAAATTGTTGTCCTATGATAAAATGTGTTTCCCATCCGTGTGGATTCAAGTCGTTTGGTAACGCACTATCAAACCCGTATCCAAAATCTATACCTAACAGTCCAAAAGCGGGCATAAATATGCGAATTCCGAAGCCAGCAGAGCGCTTACTGTTAAACGGATTAAACTCGCGAAAATTGTTATAACCGTTTCCTGCCTCTAAAAAAGATAGTGCAAAAATAGACGCACTTGGCTTTAAAGTAATAGGATAACGAAGCTCCAAAGAGAATTTGTTATACACCGTTGAACCGTCTGTACTTGAAAGCGATTGGTTTTCATACCCACGAAGCGCAACCATTTCCCTTCCGTCTAGGGCGACTTGTGCCAAACCATCTCCGCCCAAATAGTAACGCTCAAAAGGAATAATTCCTCTTTCTTGATTGTAAGCCCCTAAAAAGCCAAACTCGGCATGGGTACGCAAAATAAGCTTATCAATGATTCGAGTATACCAACTACCCTCAAAGTTAAGCTTATAATACTCCAACCAACGGAATTTTTCTTGATCGATTTTTTCTCTGTTGGGAGAACCATCTGCATTTTGGTAAGCAGGCTGATTTTCCAAATCACCAAAATCGGTGTTACCAACTAAGGAATACGGGAATGAAAATTTAGCTCCAATAGTAAAAGAAGAACCTCCAACAGGGAAAATAGGGTTGGTGAAGGTGTTGTTTCTTGATAGCGCCACAGCATAGAACAAGTTATTTGACACACCATTCCCAAAGGTAAAAAGTCCTGTGTAATAATTATTTAAATCAAAATACTGATAGCCAATAGTTTGTGAAAGGGTAAAATAATCGTCAGGAACTTGTAAGCGCTTTGCCAAGCCAAAGTTTATACCTCTAATTTTGAAGTATTGATCCTTGTTGGCAAGTCCTGTCATAAAGTCATAGCGGTATTGCGTGGTTTGGGAGATAGATGTCGAAAAGCGTACTGGCTGTTCTCCACCAAGCCACGGTTCGGCAAAAGAAAAGCTATAGGTTTCAAAAAATCTACTTGCTTGCAAACGAAGCGCTAATTGTTGCCCATCGCCCATTGGAACAGGCTTGTACTCTTCTTTATTCCAAATATTACGCATGGAGAAATTGTTAAAAGACAACCCTAGGGTTCCAATAAAACCACCTCCTCCATATCCACCTTGGAGTTCAATTTGACTTGCACCTCTTTCTGCTAACCCATACTCTATGTCAACGGTACCCGCATTAGGATCTACATTTTTAAAGTCGGGTGAAATTTGCTCTGCATCAAAAAAGCCTAATTGCCCCAATTCACGAACCGAGCGAACCACTTTATCTTTACTATACAGTTCGCCTGGACGGGTTCTAATTTCTCTAAAAATAACATGGTCGTTGGTACGGTCATTACCACGAACGGTAATGCGATTAAAATATGCAGGCTTCCCTTCTGTTATACGTATTTCAAAATTGATGGTATCGTTTGTGGCACTAACTTCAACAGGATTGATGCTTGAAAACAAATACCCATTGTTTTGGTATAGGTTTGTAAGGTCTTCGCCATCAGGTTTGGTTTGATCTGCAATGCGTTTACGAAGCAAAACACCATTGTAAGTGTCACCAGATTTTAACCCCAACACACGAGATAGTTGCGCATCGGAATAGACCGAATTTCCAATAAAATCAATTTTTCCAAAGTGATATTTATTTCCTTCTTGCAACGCAATATCGATATCAATTTTGTTGTCATCAATTTTGATGGTATCTGAAACGATTCTAGCGTCACGATAGCCTTTTTCTTTGTAAAAATCAACAATTGACTTTAGGTCCTCTTCAAAGTTAGCCTCTATGTATTTGGATCTTTTCCAAAAGCGACCCGGGAATTCAACTTTAGTGTTTTTAAACTTTTTACGAAGCTTTTTACTCTTAAAAATAGCGTTTCCTTCAAATCCAACCGAACGTACTTTTACTCGGTCACCACGATCGACAGAAATCAACATTTTTTGATTATTCACACCTGTAGTGTCGGGCTTGGTATCAATGGTAACTTTGGTATTCAAAAAACCATCTTTACGGTATTTGTTTTCAATGTAATTTTTTGTTGTAGCTAAAAAGTTTTTGCTAAGCTTTTTTCCTTTTTTAATGTCGGTGTCTTTGACAATCCCTTCAATCTTCCCCTTCTTAATGCCTTTAATTGTGTATTCGGAAAGTGTGGGAAGTTCTTGAATGTAAAGCTCTAAATCGGCAACATCACCCTCAATTTTGGTAATAAAAAACTCGATATCACTGAACAGCTCCAGTTTCCAGAGCTTATTAATGGTTGCACTGATTTCCTCACCAGGTATTTGAATACGCTGCCCTTTACTTAGTCCAGTGTAGGCAACTACAGTTTGGGGGCTAAAACTTTTTACTCCGGTCACGGTAATTTCGCCTAGTTCGTAAACTTTACCCTTATCATAGGAAGTTTCTTGTGCAAACGTTAGGGCATAACCTAAAAGAGCAATGCATAAGAAAATGGGATGGAGGAGATGGTTACGTAAGTTGTTCGCTTGTTTTTCCAAATCTACGTTCTCTTTTTTGATAACTTAAAATTGCCTGGTGTAGTGAATATTCATCAAATTCTGGCCACAATTCATCTGTAAAGTAAAGTTCTGCATAAGCAATTTGCCATAACAAAAAATTACTAATACGCACCTCTCCGCTAGTGCGGATAAGTAAATCTACGTCAGGCAGATGTTGCGTGTAAAGATGCTCATTAATTATGGTTTCGTCAATACTTTCGACAGGAATTATGTTATTTTTAACTTTTTTGCTTATTTCCACCACCGCTTGCTTGATTTCTTCTCTGGCACCATAGCTAAGCGCAAGCGTCAAATGTGTTCCTGAATTGTTAGCCGTTTTTTGAATAACCTCATGGAGTTCCTGTTGTACATTTTTAGGGAGTTTGTCCAACGAACCAATAGCACCAAGCTTGATATTGTTAGAGGTCATGCGCTCCAATTCACGGCGCAAACTTTTTACCAATAACCCCATCAGGGTAGCTACTTCGTTTTTGGGACGTAGCCAATTCTCTGTAGAAAAAGCATAGAGCGTTAAGTGCTTAATGCCAAGTTTTGCTGCAGCTTCCACAACTTTACGTACAGCTTCAGCTCCAGCCTCGTGTCCACGAACACGTATTTTTCCTTGCTGTTGTGCCCAACGTCCATTGCCGTCCATAATGATAGCAATGTGTTGTGGTAATGTTTCCAGATCAATTTTTTCGAGACTCATCATCATTTTATTCTCTACAGCAGGGCAATCTTCCAAAGGCGTAAGTTATAGAAATCCCCGTAAATACCAACCAATCACTACTCAAACTAGTAGAAAATTGTCTTGCTTGCGGTTGTTTGTCTGTGTTAGGAAAACTTCCATCGAGATTATCGGAGAATGTAAATTGTGGTTGTACTTCTGCTGCAATTACCCAGAATCGCCCTAAATTAAACTTTACCCCGGCACCAAAAGGAACACCCATGGTCATTTTTTTGCCGTGTGCAATAGCAGTAATGTCATATGCAGGAAAATATAACTCATCCATCACCGTTCGTTGTACGCCAACATGTAAGTAGGGTGTCCAAGAAGTACCAAAATCTCCAATAGGAAACGACACATAATTAACCTCAACGCCTAAGCCCAATGCACTGTAATTGTTTGAAAAGGAGAATTGTCGATTAAGGCGGTCCAAATCTGTTGCGTTACGGTCGTTAGCGCTAAACATACCTGTGCTAAATTGCGCTCTCAAAGTGATACGTTGGGATAGATTTCGCTTATAAATAATGCCATAACCCAAATGCTTTGGATTAAAATATTGAGTGCTTCCAACTTCACCAATATAATTTACACCCCCTACAAGAATTCCAAGTTCATGTCGCTGGGCATGGCTTTCCATATAGCCAAAACCGATGAGGGTACACCAAAATAAAATGCGATTCATAGGAAACCTGTGTATGTTAAAAACTGAAAATCGCCACAATTATTGTTAGTTGCGATTGTCCTGACCCCATAAAAGCTTATTACGGAGGGTGTTAAAAAAACTGTGGTTGTTTGGTCGAATAAATACAAAAGGGCATGTGGTTTTTTTAATGTGAATGATCGTGTGCATAGGAACAGAGAACAAGCGTGTGTCTAGTGAAATCAAGTGCGAGTCGCCCCTACCTTCAACGTGGGTTTCGATTTCTACATCATCAGAAACTACCAGTGGTCGCGCATTAAGGTTATGCGGTGCAATAGGAGTAAGTACCAAGCTTTTGCTTTCTGGTGCAATAATAGGTCCACCACTACTTAAGGAATAGCCCGTTGACCCCGTAGGTGTTGCCACAACCAAACCGTCTGCCCAATATACATTAAGATAAGCACCGTTTACTTTGGTGTGTATCGTAATCATGGAAGTAGTGTTTTCACGTGCCACAGAAATCTCATTTAATGCGAGTGGAAATGCTTCTAATTCAGGGTGGGCGGGATTGGTTTTAATTTCAAGCACACTACGTTCTTCTGTACTGTAGTTTTTAGCAATAATATCTGCAAGGCATGCTTCAATTTCATCGGGCTGGACGGTAGCCAAAAACCCTAATCGACCTGTGTTAATCCCTATGAGTGGAATTTTTGATTCGCGGACATAATTCAGTGCGCGAAGTACTGTGCCATCGCCACCTATGGCAAAAAACACATCGGTTTTTGGGTCAATATCACGATGAGATTCAAACTGAGAAGCCGCTACTTTAGGGAAGTGTGCTGCCAGCTCTTTCTCTAACTGAATGCTGACCTGTTTTTCGGTAAAAAAAGCAAAAATTTGAGACACAATACGAAGCGTTGCATCGTCATGCACCAAACTGTATAACGCTATCTTCATATGGCAAAGTTAGACCAAAAAGAATTAAGATGTATAAAGTTGTACTTTTGTTCTTTATGACCCTGTAAAAAGTTATGACAAAATTGAGTGTAAACATCAATAAAATTGCCACATTGCGCAACGCTCGTGGTGGAAATCAGCCCAATGTTGTCGATGTGGCTCGTGATATCCAAGCCTTTGGCGCACAAGGAATTACGGTGCATCCTAGACCTGACGAAAGGCATATTACCTACAACGATGTAAACGAATTACCCGCTGTAATCACTACCGAATTTAATGTTGAAGGCAATCCAATCCCTAAATTTGTGGATTTGGTGTGTAAAGTTAAACCCACACAAGTTACGCTTGTTCCCGATACGCCCGATGCCATTACCTCCAACGCAGGTTGGGATACTATTGCTAACCGATCGTTTTTACAAGAAGTGATACAAGAATTTAAGCAGCACGGAATTCGTACCTCTATTTTTTTGGATCCTGACGTGGCACAAGTAGAGGCGGCTGTTGCCACAGGCACTGACCGCATCGAGTTATATACAGAATCGTATGCCAAGCAGTTTTCTCATAACCCAGAAAAAGCGATTGCTCCTTTTGTAGCCGCTGCCACAAAAGCCAAAGAAGTAGGATTGGGGCTTAATGCAGGACACGATTTGAGTTTGGAAAACATCCAATTTTTTGCGCAGCATATTCCAGGATTGTTGGAAGTATCTATAGGGCATGCCTTAGTATGCGAATCGCTGTACTACGGATTGGAAAATGTAATTAATCAATACATCGCCAAACTATCGAGCCATTAGTTCACAGCACGATTACTGGTCAAGGCACCCCATTGTTGATTTTGCATGGGTTTTTGGGTACGTCTGACAATTGGCGCACGCATGCTAGATATTGGTCTTCGCATTTTGAAGTCCATGCGATAGACCAACGAAATCACGGGAAAAGTTTTCATAGCGAAGCCTTTGACTACGATATTTTAGCGCAAGACGTTGTTGCTTATATGGATGTAAACAAGCTTGAAAATGCTATTGTTTTAGGGCATTCTATGGGTGGAAAAACTGCCATGACGTTGGCATTACACTATCCAGAGCGTGTGCGCCAGCTCATTGTGGCGGATATTGCCCCAAAAAAATATGACGTGGCAAGTAAGTTTTCTTCCATCATAGAAGGATTGTTGCATGTGGATGCAAATACATTTACTTCAAGAGACACCTCCGATGATGCACTCGCTACTTTTGTCCCCGAAGTTGGGGTGCGGCAGTTTCTGCTAAAAAATTTGGCATGGACACCCCAACGAACACTTAAACTCAAATGCAACATTCAAGTGCTGCAACACAAGCTAGACGAAATTGGCGCAGCTCCCAAAGAAGCCACATTTGAAGGTAAAACGCTGTTTTTGGGAGGACAAAATTCAGATTATATTTTAGTACAGGATCTTGCTAAAATCCAATCGTATTTTCCAAATGCCGTACTAAAATGGATAGCAGATGCTGGGCATTGGCTGCATGCCGAAAACCCAAAAGCATTTACTGCTGCATTGCATGATTTTTTGGATTGATTTAACGTAGCTATTAGCGAAAATCACTTACTTGTTGTAGTTAGGCTTCAATATACGCAGATAAAAATAGTGTCACTTCGAGTGAATTTGTGAGGAACGAGCAAATTAGTATCGAGAAGTGGAAATATAAACCTTACCAAACTTAGCTCGTAAAAAGTTTTAAGGACAAATAGTTCTCGATACAATTTTCTACCGAAAATCACTCGAACTGACATAAAGCTTAACAAAACTAAAGTACTGTTAGTTTGTCAAATTCAACTTCAAATCGTCACTTTGACCTTCTCTGAAAATAGCCTACTTTTGCCAGCTATTAAAACAAAATGATGAACGTAACGCGAAAAGATTTAGATGCGCTAAATGCCGTCTTAACTGTTGAAGTAAAACAAGAAGAAGTTGCACCTCAAGTTGAAAAAGTGTTAAATGACTACCGCAAACGCGCGAATATTCCTGGATTTAGAAAAGGAAATATCCCCATGAGTGTTGTGAAAAAACAATATGGTCAGGCAGTGTTGGTAGACGAGGTTAACAAGGCATTGCAATCATCACTAAACGATTATCTAAACAAAGAAAAGATTGACATTTTAGGAAATCCACTTCCTGTTCCTGTAGATGAGATAGACTGGTCTGCTCCGAGTTTTTTATTTGATTTTGAGCTCGGACTAACCCCAAAAGTGGAGGTAAAACTTCCCAACAAAAAAGCGATAACCCGCTATGAAATCGAAGCCGATGATGCTTTTGTAAACGAGCAATTGGAGCGTTTGCAAAAACAATACGGATCACTTGTGCCAACAGAAGAAATGTCGAAAGATACTGAACTCACCGTCGGAGTTGTTTTTGACGGAGGTGAGGAGAACAAAAGTGCCACATTTGCTGTGGACGAACTTAAAAGCAAAAAAGCCATATCCGCATTCAAAAAAGCTACTATTGGCGACGTAGTTTCGTCGAGCACTAAAGGATTATTTATGGAAGACCATGTATTGCAACGCGTTTTAGGAAGTATCCCTGAAAAAGCCATTGAGGTTTCGCTCACACTTCAAGAGCGTAACAATCGTGTTTTGGCAGATTTAGATCAGGAATTCTTTGATAAAGTATTTGGGAAAGATGCTGTAAAAACAGCAACTGAATGTAAAACCAAACTTAAGGAAGACGCCTCTGGACATTTTGAAACCCAAGCCAACCAAAAGTTTGTAAACGACATGACCGAGAGTTTGATTGACAACACCAAGTTTTCGTTACCCGATGCGTTTCTAAAAAAATGGATGCAAACGGCAGGCGAAAATCCAATTTCGTCGGAAGAAGCCGAGGCAGAATATGCCAAGTCGGAACGTGGGTTGAGGTATCAACTGATTGAGTCTAAACTCATTCAAGAAAACAACCTTCAAATTACAAGAGAAGAGGTAGAAACCTTTGCCAAAGACTTGCTCAAAAAGCAAATGTTGCAATTTGGTCGCACAGACGTTAAAGAAGAAGAATTGAATGATATTGCGGCTCGAATTTTGGGCAACCAAGAAGAAGTAAAACGCATTTCAGACCAAGTGATGAGCGAGAAAATGCGTCAATTGTTTTTAGAAAAAGGCAACATTAAGGTTAGAAAAGTAAACTACGATACCTTTATCAAAGAGGCATACAAAAAATAATCGCTATATTTAGTCATACAAACATTAGCTATGGATTTCGGCAAAGAATTTAAAAAATACGCAACCAAACATCACGGAATAAACTCGCTTTATTACGATGAACTTGTGAGCAGTTTAACCCCATACATCATTGAGGAGCGTCAACTCAACGTGGCGCAAATGGATGTGTTTTCTAGATTGATGATGGATCGTATTATCTTTTTGGGAACTGCCATTAACGATAGCGTTGCGAACATCATTCAGGCGCAATTGCTCTTTTTGGAAAGCACCGACAAAAGCAAAGACATTCAAATTTATATCAATTCGCCAGGCGGTAGTGTCTATGCTGGATTAGGCATTTACGACACCATGCAGTTTATCAATCCCGATGTGGCTACTATTTGCACCGGAATTGCGGCATCAATGGGTGCTGTGTTGCTGTGTGCGGGTCAGGAAGGAAAACGCTCTGGATTGCCACACTCGCGTGTGATGATTCACCAACCTCTTGGTGGCGCGCAAGGACAAGCCTCGGACATTGAAATTACGGCACGTGAAATCTTAAAACTTAAAAAAGAGTTGTACGAAATCATTGCCAAACACAGTAACCAACCCTACGATAAGGTTTACGAGGATTCTGACCGTGATTACTGGATGAAAGCACTTGAAGCCAAAGCGTACGGTATGATTGACGAAGTATTGATCAAAAATTAGGATGGAAGAAGAATTGAGTTGTTCGTTTTGTGGGCGTAAAAAAGCCGAAACCAAATTGTTGGTTGCTGGGCTGAATGCGCACATTTGTGAACGTTGCGTTGACCAAGCCATTGGCATTATCCAAGAAGAAAAAACGCATCTAGAAACGACTCCAACTTCATCTGATATTCTACTAAAAAAACCCAAACAGATTAAGGCGTTTTTGGACGAATATGTCATTGGGCAAGAGCAAGCCAAAAAGGTGCTTTCTGTGGCAGTTTACAATCATTATAAAAGATTGTATCAACCAAAAGACGACAATGATGTGGAGCTCCAAAAAAGTAACATTATCATTGCAGGACAAACAGGCACAGGAAAAACCCTGTTGGCAAAAACCATTGCCAAAATGCTGCAAGTGCCACTTGCCATTGTGGACGCTACCGTACTTACAGAGGCGGGCTATGTGGGCGAAGACGTAGAAAGTATTTTGACACGCTTACTCCAAGCCGCCGACTACGACCAGCAAAAAGCCGAAAAAGGCATTGTGTTTATTGATGAGATTGACAAAATTGCGCGCAAAAGCGACAACCCTTCCATTACCCGAGATGTTTCTGGTGAGGGTGTGCAACAGGCATTGTTAAAACTACTTGAAGGCACCGTGGTAAACGTACCGCCCAAAGGCGGACGCAAACACCCCGATCAAAAATTTGTGGAAATCAACACCGAGCATATTTTGTTTATTGCGGGTGGTGCTTTTGATGGCATTGAACGCCATATTGCCAAACGCATGAAC
>JAFMFL010000005.1 GCA_017856205.1 Flavobacteriaceae bacterium | reverse complement strand
TCCAACTTTTATTTCAGATGGTTACACTATTGATGCCAAGTTTGCTGAAAAAGATGATGGAGATAAAAACTTTGCTTTTGTAGGAAACTCTGCTACATATCACATAGAAATTAACGCTGTTGCTAAAACGATAACTCTTACACAAGACGGTTCTGAAGGTTGTGACTTCGCTAATTTATATGCTGTAGGAGCAGGAGTTCCTGATGCTGGTTGGGGATGGACATCTCCAGTGAATTTACCCTGTCATGGAAATGGTGTATACAGTTCTGTTATGAATCTTAATAATAACAGTGGCGCAGATAATAATTTCCGCTTCTTTACTGAGAAAGACAATTGGGGTTCTGGGGTAAACTACCCAACATATGCGGGGGACGGCTACACCATTGATGCAAAGTTCGAAGATGCGCAAGACGGTGATAATAACTTTGCTTTTGTGGGTACTACTGGATTATACCGTGTAGATATAGACACGGTTAATAAAACCATCACTGTAGCCGAAGGAAAATAATTTATAAAATTCTATTTTTGAAGCGGTACGGTGATTATATCACTCTACCGCTTTTTTTTAATTATGTCTAAAATTCTTCTAACATTAATGTTTACTTTTTTTTGTGCTTTGGCAATTGGCCAAGTTCAAAATGCAACTTTAATTACCACACCTGAAACCTTTAACGAAGATGAATCTGTAACACTTAAGTTTAGTGGAATTTCTACTTCACAATGGGGAAGTGATGATGTGTATTTATGGGCTTGGTATTTTAAAAATGGTGTACAAACAGGAGGACCAGATATAGGTAATGGTGATTGGAGTAATTCAAATGAAGCGCTTAAATTGACTAATAATAACGATGGGACATACAGCTTTTCTATAACTCCAAATACATTTTTCAACGACACTGGTATCACTAAAATGGGGGTTTTAGTAAAGGCAAAAAATGGTGAAGACCAAGGATCTGGAGAACGTAAAACTCAAGATTTTCTAATTGATGTGGGTAAGGTGCTCATGACTATTACCTCCCACTCTGGTAATACAATTTTAGTTAATGCCAATCAAAACACAAATGTTTACGCTGTAATGACTGAGAATGGAGCCCAAGAAGCAGGTTCTTTTTCAAGTTTTTTTAATGACCAACTAATTGATAGTGGAAATGGGTATCCAACTTATAATTTAAGTTTAAACGTGAATTCTAATGGAACACTTAGAATTGAGGGTAGCCCTTTCAGTTCTAATGAAACAGCCAAAATTGAAATTACTGTTGAGGTAGCCCCAACCGTAACTGAAGAGGCTATTCCAACAGGGCTACAAGAGGGCATCAATTACCATACCGACACTTCAAAAGCAACTTTGGTGCTTAATGCCCCCCACAAAGACTATGTGTATGTGGCAGGTAGTTTTAATAACTATACCACAAGCAGCGCATACCTAATGAAAAAAGATACAACATCCGATTTGTTTTGGTTAGAGCTAACTGGGCTTACTTCTGGTGAAATATACCATTACCAATATTGGGTTTATGACACTGATCCTGTAACCAACAGTCCTGCCATTGTCAAAACTGCAGATCCCTACTCTACTTTGGTGTTGTCTCCATTTGATGACCCATATATTCCAGCTGGTTCCTATCCAAATCTTCCCGCCTATCCTACCGGACAAGAGCGAGAAGTGACCGTTTTACAAACAGGTCAGAACGCATACAACTGGCAAGTGTCTAATTTTCAAAAACCCGCCAAAGAGGATTTAGTAATTTACGAGGTGTTGATACGTGATTTTGATGCCAATAGGTCTTTTCAAGACCTGATCGATCAAGTGTCTTATTTTAAAAACTTAAACATCAATGCCATTCAGTTGATGCCTATAATGGAGTTTGAAGGCAACGAAAGTTGGGGCTACAATACCGCCTTTCATATGGCGTTGGATAAATTTTACGGTACACCCGAAAAGTTTAAACAACTCGTTGACACCTTTCACCAAAATGGTATTGCCGTAATTTTAGATTTGGCTATTAATCATGCCTATGGACGTGCACCCGGTGTACGCATGTGGATGGACGACCCAGACGGGAACGGCTGGGGGGACCCCTCTAGTGAAAACCCCTATTTTAACGAAGAGCCCAAACATAGCTACAATGTAGGGAGTGATTTTAATCATCAATCTACGATGACAAAAAACTTTACCAAGCGAGTGATTAAACACTGGATTGAAGAATATAAGATTGATGGATTCCGTTGGGATTTAACCAAAGGATTTACGCAAAACTGCTCGGACAGCGACGAGGGTTGTACAGGAAGCTATCAAGCTGACAGAGTTGCTGTATTAAAAGAATACGCCGATTATTCATGGTCTTTAGACGCTAATCATTATGTAATTTTTGAGCATTTGGGTGGGGATACTGAAGAAAAAGAGTGGGCAGACTACCGTTTGAGTGAAGGAAAAGGCATCATGCTTTGGGGTAAAATGACCGATCCATACAACCAACTCAGCATGGGACATAACTCGAGCAACAGCATTGAACGAATGCGATCTGAAAGCCGCGGCTTTAACGGAAAACGCTTAGTAGGTTATGCAGAAAGCCACGACGAAGAACGACTGATGTATAAAAATCTTCAGTTTGGTAATACAACACAAACTAGCCATAATGTTAAAAACCTAAACGTTGCGCTTAGCCGAATGTCGGCGATTGGTGCTGTGAGTTTACTGGTGCCAGGACCTAAAATGATTTGGCACTTTGGTGATTTAGGTATGGACCTGTCACTTGATACGTGTACTGACGGTACGGTGAATGGTTGCCGATTGGATACCAAGCCTCAACCGCAATGGACAAACAATTGGCTAACCAACACACAACGTAAAAAAATCTACGATGATTGGAGCCGAATAAACGACCTAAAACAGAGTAATGAAGTGTTTAGAGGGAGTTCTAGTATTAGTCCCTTAAGCACTAACAATCTTGTGCAACGCATTTATGTTTGGAATGAAACGCTTAGCGGACTTAAAAATGTGGTTATCCTTGCCAACTTTGATGTTACCACCCAAAATGTAACTTCCAATTTTCCGTTTACAGGCACTTGGTATAATTTGATCGATGATAGCACCTTAAGCGTAAGTTCAACAGCGCAGGTGGTTACATTAGCTCCAGGAGAATTTAAAATTTTTGGTAACCAGCAAGCTACGCTAAGCAACCACAATCCAAAACTGTTGCACTTAGGCTTACGCCAAAATCCAGTAAAAGAACGTATTGAAATTGACCTTCCCACCGAAGACACTTACAGTTATAAATTATACAGTGCCTTGGGACAAGAAGTATCCAATGGAAAACATAAAGGCTTAAAGGTGCTAACCATTTCAGCACCAGCTCAAAAAGGTATTTATTTTGTCGTACTTAAAAACAGTGCAACCCATCAATTTGGACTGTGTAAAGTGCTGATTGAATAATGAATAAAAATATTGTTATGAAAATTTTGTTTAGCCTTTTAATATTTAATTATGAGAAATTATTTACTTATTACTTTTTACTTCGTAGCTACGCTAGGCTATACGCAACATAACGTTATTTTCACTGTTGATATGACTGGATCTGGAATTGACACATCTAATGGTGTTTACATTGCTGGAACTCTTAATGGATGGAGTGGAAATTCAAATGCTCTTTCTGATAATGGAGATGGTACTTGGACAGGAACATTAGCTTTGAATAATGGTTATTATGAATATAAATTCATTACTAAAGATTGGGGTAGCCAAGAGGCATTCACAAAAGGAGATGTATGCACTACTACTAATTATGGGAATACTAATAGAACAATTATTGTTGACGGTGCAGCTACAGTTCCGACTCCTAAATGGAATTCATGTGTAGAGTCTGAGTCAAATCTTGGTCCGCATGATTTAACACTCACAGTCGATATGTCTGGTTATGGTGATTTGACAGGTAAAACTGTTTATGCAAGTGGTGAATTCAATAGTTGGAGTGGAAACAGTAATCCTTTAACAAATAACGGTGATGGTACTTGGACTGTTACTATGACAGGGTTGGCAGAAAAAACTTATCAGTTCAAGTTTACAATTAATGATTGGTCAGAGCAAGAAGACTTTTCTAGTATAACTGTTGGCACAGAAAATATAGCTGCTGACCCAGTTGGAACAAATAGATATGTGCAGTTATCAGGAACTACTTCTCTATCAACTACATGGAATAATCAGGCTCAAACATTAGGCTCAGAAAGCATAACATTTGATTCAAATTTTGAGATGTACCCAAATCCAGCAAATGACTACCTTAACTTTAATTCTACAGTTAGGGTAAATACAATTCAAATTTTTGACCTATCAGGCAGAGAGATTGTTTCTAAAAATGTAGAGGGCACTTCGGGCAACATTCAACTAAACATAAATGGAGGTGTTTATGTTGTTCAAATAAACAGTGAAGACAATGTTTTTTTCAGAAAATTATTAGTTAAATAAAGCAATATAGAGAGGGCATTGAGCTATCACACATTCACCACTTCCTGAATTTCGGGAGCGTATTTTTTAATGGTGAGCTCTACGCCTTGTTTTAAGGTCATTTGGTTTACGGAGCACCCCACACAGGCACCTAAAAGTTGCACTTTTACGGTTTGGTTTTTTATGCCTAAAAGTGCAATATCGCCGCCGTCGGATTTTAAAAAAGGTCTAATTTCATCGAGAGCTTGTTCTACGCGTTGATTTAGGTCACTCATTATTACTTTTTTGTCACGGCAGCACAACCTGCCATGGTGGTTATTTTTATTGCCTCGGTGGGCGGTAATTGCTCATTACGCGCTACTATTTGTTGCACCACTTCTCGGGTAACTTTAGTCAAAGCATCGGCAACAGCCGTGTTTTCCTGCATCGCTGCTGGGCGTCCAATATCTCCTGCCTCCCGAATGCTTTGCACCAACGGCAGTTCGCCCAAAAACGGCACATCCAAATCGGAAGCCAAATAGCGTGCACCTGCTTTTCCAAAGATATAATATTTGTTATTTGGAAGTTCCTTAGGTGTAAAATACGCCATATTCTCAATAACGCCCAATACTGGTACTTGAATGTTTTCTTGCTGAAACATCGCCACGCCTTTTTTGGCATCTGACAGAGCAACCGTTTGCGGAGTACTTACCACAACCGCACCTGTTATAGGCAACGACTGCATGATGCTTAAATGAATATCGCCTGTGCCCGGCGGTAAGTCAATCAACAAAAAGTCTAATTCGCCCCATGCAGCATCAAAAATCATTTGATTTAATGCTTTGGCAGCCATAGGACCGCGCCAAATAACGGCTTGGTCGGGTTTGGTAAAAAAACCGATGGAAAGTAGTTTTACGCCAAAATTTTCTACAGGAACCATCTTTGACACACCATCAATATTTTTTGCCAATGGTTTTTCGTTTGTCACATCAAACATCAGTGGCATAGAAGGGCCATATATATCGGCGTCTAGCACGCCAACCTTAAACCCCATATTGGATAGCGTTACCGCCAAATTTGCCGTAACGGTAGATTTTCCCACACCGCCTTTTCCAGATGCTACCGCCACAATATTTTGAATGCCCGGAATGGGTTTCCCTTTGATTAGATTTGCATTTTGCTTTTTTTCGGGAGCACTTACGGTAATGTTTACGGTAATTTTTGCTTTCTCATACACCTTATCGTGAATGGTTTTCATAACCTCCACCTCCACTTTTTTCTTGGCTTGCAGCGTAGGATTGCCCATCACAATATCCACCACAACCTCATCGCCAAAAATGTTGATGTTTTTTACTGCATTGGCCTCCATTAAACTTTTCCCTTCACCGGGTAAACTAATGGTTGTCAGTGCGTTTTCGATTGCGGAGCGTGTAATTTTCATTAAATCTAAATAAGAATACAAATATAGGGCATCGGGCTAAGAATAGTCCTATTCATTTGGAACCCATAAAACTTTATCAAAACCTTGAATTTGGTCATCAAAAATGGTGTGCCCTTCAGACTCCAAAAGTTGTTGCATGGTGTTAATCCCCCCAAAATGATGTTTCCCTGTAAGTACGCCATTACGGTTCACCACCCGGTGTGCAGGAACATCATGCAGGGCATGTGCCGCATTCATGGCATATCCTACGGTTCGCGCGCTACGCGCAGCTCCCAAAAAACGGGCTATTGCGCCATAGGTGGTTACCTTTCCATAAGGCACTTGGCGCACAACTTCATATACGCGTTCAAAAAAATCATTCGGTTGGGACATCTGTAGGAAATGAGAATTTAAGATATGTAATGGGAATTCCTTGCTCGCGGTATTGCTGCTCGTAAAAGGTTTGAATACCAACAACGTCTTGTGGTGCATGCACATACTGATACACATCGTGATGAGCCATCTGAGGTGAAATATTCCAGCCGTCTAATACACCTAGTGTATAGCCGTGCAAAAAAGCGGAATCGGTTTTTAAATGTACCACACCCTGTGGTTTTAGCACCTGCTGATAACGCCGCAAAAAGGTGGGGTTCGTAAGTCGGTGGTGGGTGCGCTTAAATTTGTATTGCGGGTCTGGAAATGTTATCCAAATTTCTGAGACTTCCCCTTTGGCAAAAACGTGCTCTAACAATTCGATTTGTGTGCGTACAAATGCTACATTTTCCAGACCTTCTTCGATAGCTGTCTTGGCACCACGCCAAAACCGAGCGCCTTTAATGTCAATGCCTATGTAGTTTGTATTTGGGGTTTTTCGTGCCAGTCCAACCGTGTATTCGCCCTTACCACAACCGAGTTCTAGTACAATGGGATTTGTGTTGCCAAAATAGGTTTTCCAAGCGCCTTTATGCAAAAATGTTTCAGACAACAACTCCTCACGAGTGGGTTGAATGACATTTACAAACGACTCATTCTCTTTAAAACGCTTTAATTTATTCTTACTTCCCAAAACACATATTAAGCTGACGCGGTAACTTTACCCCTGTTTAAAGTAAACGAAAATTCGGAGCCAATTTCAGCTTGACTTTCTACAAAAATTTGTTCGCCATGCGCTTCAATAATATGCTTCACAATTGAAAGACCTAATCCCGAACCACCCATCCTGCGATTTCCGCTTTTATCAACACGGTAAAAGCGTTCAAAAAGACGCGGCAAGTGCTCTTCCTCAATACCTTCTCCGTTATCGCGTATTCGGACTATCACTTTGTTTTCATAAATAGGCTGAATGCTCACCTCTGTTGTCCCTTTCTTTTTACCATATTTTATAGAGTTCATAATAAGATTCGTAAGCACCTGTTGTACCCGTTCCCTATCTGCGTAAACAGTAATGGGTTCTTCATATTTTCTATCAAATTCAAGGTTAATATTTGACTTAGAAGCTTGCATTTCTAACATGTCAAACACGCCTTGAATCAAATCAACAATATTAAAATAAAACAAATCTAACTCTGTATTTCCTTTCTCTAAGTTGGTCAACAAATCAAGGTCTTTCACGATATAAATCAACCGTTCCACACCCTTGCTAGCTCGTGACAAATACTTTTTGTTTACATTTTCGTCTTTCATAGCACCATCCAAAAGGGTTAATATATACCCTTGAACAGTAAATAATGGTGTCTTAAGCTCGTGTGCTATATTGCCCAAAAATTCACGTCTAAAAGCGGCCTGATCTTTCAAACTGTCAAGTTCAACGTTACGTTTTAAAGCAACTTGCTTTACATTGTTGAGTAAAGAATCCATGTCGTTGGTAATGAGAATATCGTTCAGCTCATCGCTAAGGTTTGGCTCTAAATCTTGATATATATGCTTGATTTTCAGATAGATGTAATTTTCGATATGGTATCTGAATATTAAAAAGCAAACCAAAAAAACAACAATAAAAGATAACGTGAACGGAAGTATATTTTCCTGCTTAAAGGGGGTTTCTTTGGTAAATACAACTAATAGAATTGCATTAACACTGATAACAAAAATGGTTATCAAAAGGGATAACATTAATGAAAATCGGTATGCTTTACGTGGTTTATTTGCCATGCTATACCACGTATTTGTACCCTACCCCTTTAACTGTTTTAAAGTGTTTATCGCCAATTTTTTCGCGCAGTTTCCTGATGTGAACATCTATGGTTCTGCCTCCTACAACAACCTCGTTACCCCAAACTCTACTTAAAATTTCTTCGCGCTCAAAAACCTTTTGTGGTTTTGATGCCAATAGCGAAAGTAATTCAAACTCTTTCCGTGGTAAAAAAATTGGCTCATTTTTATAAATGATTTTGTATTCCTCTCTATTAATGGTCAAATCACCAACTTCAATAACTTCACTTTTTGATTCAGATGATTCAAAGCGTCGTAAAATAGCTTTGATTTTACTTATCAAAACTTTTGGTTTAATGGGTTTGGTGATGTAGTCATCAGCTCCTGCCTCAAGACCAGCTACTTGTGAATAGTCTTCGCTACGAGCTGTTAAGAAAACAATAGCCAAATTAGAGGCAGTGGACTTTTTCCGAAGTTTCTCACAAGTTTCAATCCCATCCATTTCGGGCATCATCACATCTAACAACACCAAATGAGGATTCCATTCAATTGCTTTTTCAAGTGCCTGAACACCATTTCTTGCTTTCTCAACTTGATAGCCTTCCGAAGATAAATTATATTCTAAAATTTCAAGAATATCTGGTTCGTCGTCAACCAATAAAATACGGGTGTGTTTTTTTTTCATGCTTTGGTGTTGTCCATTCAAAAATAGAAAAATACAGATAGTTTTTATGTTCTTGTGTTAAAAAAATACTCAATACATTTGAGCAGTGATGATTTCTTTCGAAAAACAAGCATTTGAGCTTTTTGCATACCAATACCATCATAACGATGTGTATCGCTCTTATTGCGATTTAATAAACGTTAATCCTTCGGATGTAAAGAAACTCACAGAAATCCCATTTTTACCCATTGCGTTGTTCAAATCGCACCGCGTAAGCTGCTCTGAAAAGAGTGAAATGGTTTTTGAAAGCTCTGGAACAGGGGGAACTGTAAGTCAGCATCATGTGGCATCGCTTGCCTCCTACGAACAAAGCTTCAATGCAGGCTTCTCTCATTTTTACGGCGCAGCGTCTGATTACCATATTTTGGCACTTTTGCCAGGCTATCTTGAGCGTCCAAATTCCTCGCTAGTATTTATGTGCAAAGATTTAATTGATCAAGCCAAAAAAGAATACAGTGGGTTTTATTTAAATCAATTTGAATCTTTACACCACGCATTGACTGATTTAAATCAACAGAAACAAAAAACATTACTTATTGGTGTCAGTTTTGCCCTATTAGATTTTTGTGAAGCATTTCCTATGCAGCTACAACACACCACGGTGATGGAAACCGGAGGCATGAAGGGCAGGCGAAAAGAGCTTATCCGCGAGGAACTGCACGAACGACTCAAAGCAGGGTTTGGCGTGGACAATATTCACAGCGAATACGGCATGACAGAACTGCTATCACAAGCCTATTCCAAAAGAAATGGTGTTTTTGAACCTTCGCCCAGCATGCGTGTTTTTGTACGGGATGTTCACGACCCAAAAAAAGTATCAACAACAGGTTCCGGCGGGCTTAACATCATTGACTTATCCAACAAAGAGTCATGCGCATTTATTGCCACACAAGATTTAGGAAAATGCCTCGGTAACGGTCCGTTTGAAGTACTCGGGCGTTTTGATGCGTCGGATGTTCGTGGGTGTTCGCTTATGACGGCGTAACCACCAATAAAAAATAGTTTTTCTTTCCACGCTGTAATAACACATAGCGATCGCAAATGATGTCTGCCGTAGTAATGTTTTTGGCTTCAGTTGCCTTTTCTTTATTCACCGAAATCGAATTTTCTTTAAGCGCACGCCGCGCCTCCCCATTCGATTTTAAAAATCCTGTGCTTCCTGCCAATGCATCCATTACAGCAAGTCCGTCTCCAGCCAGCAAATGGGCGGAAACTTCGGCTTGTGGAACACCCTCAAACACATCCAAAAGGGTTTGAGCATCTAAAGATTTGAGCGTTTCTGCTGTGGCTTTTCCAAACAAAATTTGAGCTGCCTGCTCGGCACGCGAAACGTCTGCTGCGCTGTGTACCATAGCCGTAACTTCTTGTGCTAGTTTACGCTGCAACTGTCGTTGATGCGGTGCTTCACGGTGCGTTGCAATTAATGCTTCGATTTCTTCTTTGCCCAAAAATGTAAATATCTTAATGTATTTCTCGGCATCTTCATCCGATGCATTCAACCAATACTGATAAAATTTGTAAGGCGATGTTTTTTCAGCATCTAACCAAACATTTCCGCCTTCCGTTTTTCCAAATTTGGTGCCATCGGCTTTGGTAATTAACGGACACGTCAGCGCATAGGCTTTGCCTGCCAATTTTCTTCGAATAAGTTCCGTGCCTGTGGTGATGTTTCCCCACTGGTCGCTTCCGCCCATTTGCAGCAAGCAGTTGTGATGTTGGTACAAATGAAGAAAATCATACCCCTGAATAAGTTGGTAGGTAAATTCGGTAAAAGACATGCCTTCTTTGGCATCTGCGTCAAGACGTTTTTTAACCGAATCTTTAGCCATCATATAATTCACCGTCAGGTGTTTTCCAATATCACGAGCAAAGTCAATCAAACTAAACGACTGCATCCAATCGTAATTATTGACCAACACAGCACCATTTTCTTTGGTGCTATCAAAATCCAAAAATTTGGCAAGTTGTTTTTCCAACCCTGCGCAGTTACGCTGTAGCGTTTCGTTGTCCAATAGGTTTCGCTCCGCCGATTTCCCCGATGGGTCTCCAATCATCCCTGTGGCACCGCCCACAAGCGCATAGGGTTTGTGTCCGTATCGCTGAAAATGCATCAAAATCATGATTTGAACCAAACTCCCAATGTGCAGCGAATCTGCTGTTGGATCAAAGCCAATATAACCTGCGGTCATGCCTTTGGCAAGGGTTTCGGCAGTTTCGGGCATGATGTCGTGCACCATTCCGCGCCATGTCAGTTCTTCAACAAATGATGCCATAGAATTCGTTTTTACAAATATAGACCTCTACAAATGAACCCAAAAGCGAATACAACAATTATTCTCGGCGCATTAATTTCTCCAATTCTTGTAAAGTGTCCTGCTTTTGCATATTTTCCAATTCGGCTTTTACCGACTCAAAAATTTTTATATATAATTTGGGTTTGGATGCGTAATAAACATTGCTTTGTGCAAATGTTGTGCTGTCAATATTGTGAAAGGCATACAACGAGTCTATAGGTATAAAGTTGTCTTTAGCATAGTTGGTGGATGCATTGAGCAATGCCAAATCAACATGAAAATTAATCATTTGTTCGGAAGACATCAGTGCATCTGGCTTTGAGATGCGATCTTGGGCACATCCTGCAAGAATCAAAAAAATCAATATCAAAAAAGTTTGTTTCATCTAGCAAAAGTAAGTGCTTTGGCATTTGGCTCTTGTGCAAAATTACCTTGATTATATATCATTTTACCGTTGATGATGGTGTGCGTGACTGTGCCACGCAAAGTAGTGCCTTCCAATGGCGACCAACCGCATTTGTACAACACATTCTCCCGAGTCACCGTTTGCGTTTGTTGCGTATCCACTAAAACCAAATCGGCAAAATAACCTTCACGGACATAGCCACGTTGTTCAATGTCAAACAAGATAGCAGGATTGTGACATATTTTTTCGACTACTTTTTCGAGTGTTATTTTTCCCTGTTGCACACATTCCAACAACACAGGAAGTGCGTGTTGCACCATAGGACCCCCCGAGGGAGCTTTGGTATATACTTCCGCTTTTTCCTCCAACGTATGCGGCGCATGGTCAGTGGCAATAATATCGATGCGATCATCGTTTAATGCTTCCCATAATCCATCACGGTCATGTGCTGTTTTTACGGCAGGATTCCATTTGATGTGAGTTCCTTTTTGTGCATAATCTTCATCTGAAAACCACAAATGATGAATGCAAACCTCCGCTGTGATTTGCTTTTTTTCTAAAGGCAATTGGTTTGAAAATAGTGCTGTCTCTTTTGCAGTAGATAAGTGAAACACATGAAGTCGAGCCCCAGTTTCTTTGGCTAGTGCAATTGCTTTTGACGATGACAAATAACACGCCTCTTCAGAACGAATATCTGGGTGGTGCGCAATAGGAATATCATCCCCAAAGGTCTCTTTGTATTTTGCCAAATTGGTTTTGATGGTTTCTTCATCTTCACAGTGCACTGCAATGGGCAGCTTAAATGCGGAGAAAATCTCCTTTAATGTGTTGGGGTCGTCCACAAGCATATTTCCCGTAGAGGAACCCAAAAAAAGCTTTAGGGCGGGTGTTGTTTTTGGATCAATCGCTTTAATATGCTCCAAATTGTCATTTGTTCCACCGAACATAAACCCATAATTCACCCAAGAAGTTTGGGCAGCAACAGCTAATTTTTTGGCGTAAGCATCGGCATTGGTAGTTTGTGGATTTGTGTTGGGCATTTCCAAGTATGAGGTAATTCCACCCGCCACACAAGCCTTAGACTCAGTACCAATAGTTGCTTTGTGTGTAAGTCCAGGTTCGCGAAAATGGACTTGATCATCAATACAGCCCGGCAATAAATGTTTTCCACTCGCATCTATCACTTCCACGTCTTTTGTTGCAGCAATGGTTGGTGCAATTTTAGAGATGCGTTCGCCTTCAATGAGCACATCTAGTTGTACTATTTTACCTTCATTGACCACCTGTGCGCCCTGAATGAGTAATTTATTCATGTTTTTGTTTTTTGAACATACTCCGCCATTTCATGGTCCAAATTCCAAAAATAGCTTCGCTTATGATGGAACTGTTCATTTTTGAATCGCCTTGAGTTCTGTCTGTAAAAATAATAGGGAATTCTGCAATACGAAAACCCTTTTTCCACACCCAAAATTTAAGCGCAATTTGAAAAGCATATCCCTTAAACTGAATATCTTCTAAGTCCAACGCGCGAAGCACATCAGTGCGATATCCCACAAATCCTGCTGTGGGATCTGCCACAGGAAGTCCGGTAATTAGTCGCACGTAAAGCGACGCGCCCAACGATAGCATGATTCTTCCCAACGGCCATTGCTGAACACGAATTCCTTTTTTGTAGCGTGAGCCAACAACAACATCAGCTTTGTTATGCTCTAATAGCTCAAGCATAGGCATAAGTGCCTGCGGCGGGTGTGAAAAATCAGCATCCATTTCAAAAAGATAGGAATACCCTTTGTCGAGCCCCCATTTAAATCCGTTAACATACGCTGGGCCAAGCCCTTCTTTTTTATTGCGCACGGTAAGCTGTACTTGCGGGTGATGCTTCATCAAACCTTGTACAATTGCTGCTGTCCCATCTGGAGAATTATCATCTACAACCAAAATATCAGTGGCAATGGGCAATGCCAAAACCGCCTTGATGATAGACTGAATATTTTCCGCCTCATTATAAGTGGGGATAACAACTACTACTGGATTCATAAACAGCTAAAATACGTATTTAAATGTGTGAGCCTACCGTAAAAAAATGGATACTTTTGTGCTATGTACACGCTTCGGGAGCTTAGCACATCGTATTTAGGACTCTACCTACTAGTTGTCCTTGTGCTTTTTGTACTTCTAAAATTACTCCATCCCGATCGATATTATTCAATGGTGTTTTTTTGGAAACGAACCAGTAGCAATGAAGAATTCAATAAGCCCTTTAACAAAACCAAAGCTTTTTCGCTGGAAGGTTTTGTTTTCAGAGCGTTAATTTTTGGGCTTATGACACAGGTGTTTCTTTCTGAAACTCTTGATGCTGCTAGTTTTGATATCTCTGTTTTGTCGTGGGCAGGGATATTTGTGCTGTTTTGGGCTGCAAAAACACTTATTGAAGGCGGCTTAGTTGCCATGTTGGGAAAACATGAAGCGCTTTTAAAGATCTTTTACATACGCGCTGTTTTTAAAGAAAAATGGGCTTTTGTATTTGGCTGCCTAACGTTAATGCTCATTTACGTTTCATTATCATCTGTAGCTGCGCGCTTATTAGCATTGGGGTATCTGCTTGGATTAATAACAATACACCTGCGTTTTATGAAATTATATTTTAGATACAGGTCAATCAAAAAAGTGTACATTATTTTGTATATTTGCGCCTCAGAAATCGGCCCTATATGGCTCTTGACACAAACACTCAAATTTTGACAAAACCCGCAAAAGTGAAAACCATATTGGTTTCACAACCTGCGCCATCCATTGAAAATTCTCCATACAATCAACTGATTGAAAAACGAAAAGTCGTGATAGACTTTCGTCCTTTTATTCATGTTGAGGGAGTATCTTCACGGGAAGTGCGTATGCAAAAAATTGATATTACCAAGTTTTCGGCTATTATCTTTACCAGTCGAAATGCGGTTGATCACTTTTTCCGTATTGCTGAGGAACTTCGTTACACAGTACCTAATACATTGCGTTATTTTTGTCAGTCTGAGGCAGTTGCCTTTTACCTCCAAAAATATATTGTGTATCGCAAGCGCAAAGTATATGTAGGATTTCGTACGCTTGATGATGTGCTAAAAGAAGCTGTTAAATACAAAGAAGAGAAGTTTTTATTTCCGTGTTCTGATGTGTTAAAGCCAAGTATTCCAAAGACTATTGACGCTTCGGGTATTACATGGACCAAAGGAGTTTTCTACAAAACAGTTATCAGTGACTTGTCAGATTTACGTGATGTATATTATGATATTTTGGTGTTTTTTAGTCCTTCAGGGATTGAATCGTTGTTCCACAATTTCCCTGATTTTGAGCAGAATGATACGCGCATAGCGGTATTTGGTCCTTCTACAAAAAAGGCTGCTGAAGACAAAGGGCTTCGCATTGATATTTTGGTGCCAACGCCCGAAAATCCTTCCATGACCAAGGCCCTTGACGACTATATTGCCATTGCCAATAAGCGCTGATTAGCTTCGAACGTATCCTATTACCAAATTTATCCAACCCAGAATAAGCAATAGTCCGCCTATTGGGGTAACAGGCCCAAGTAGTTTTGGCAACAATGCTACAGATAAATTAGTGTTAAGCGATAATCCATAAATAGACCCTGAAAACAAAAGTGTTCCAACTACAAAAAGTAGTGCGGTACGCTTTGCGAATGCGTGTTTATCTACACCCAAAAAAAGCAGGGCTAAACCATGAAAAAACTGATAACGTACACCCACCTCATACGATTGTAGTGCATCAACAGTAAGGTAATTTTCAAGTAAATGAGCACCAAAAGCACCCAGGATAACGGCAGTTCCGCAAAATATTGCCCCCCAGATGCTGCGTTGCTTATGTGTCATCGTATATTTTTTTCTAAAATAGTTTACTATGTTTATACACCAAAATAAATGGATTGAAAAAAATAGCAGAACACATTTCACTAGACGGTATTGATAAGGCTATTTTGCGTGTGCTAATGGACAACGCCCGAACACCGGTGCAAGAAATTGCACGACAGCTTAACCTTTCGGGGTCTGCAGTGCATCAGCGCATCAAAAAACTAGAAGATGCAAATCTTATACTAGGCAGTTGCCTCAAACTCAATCCGTCTTCGCTTGGTTATACCACAACAGCCTATATTGGTGTTTATTTGGACAAAGCCATGCGAAATCCCGAAGCGGTGTCCCAATTGAAAAAAATCCCTGAAGTGGTAGAATGCCACTACACCACAGGGAATTGGAGTATTTTGATTAAAATTTTATGTAAAAACAATGAGCACTTGATGCAACTGCTCAATCATAACATACAATCTATTGAAGGAGTTTCGAGAACTGAAACGTTTATTTCACTTCACCAACAAATCGATCGTCAAATCAATATTTAGCGTCTAGAGCTAGCCACTCTGAGCGCAAAATAGATAAGTGTTGCCAGTGAGCCAATGGCAGCAACCACATAGGTGCGCGCAGCCCATTTGAGGGCATCTTTTGACATCACAAACTCTTGTTGGCTTACCATGTTTTTTCGTTGCAGCCACGCCAAAGCACGATTACTGGCATCGTATTCTACAGGTAATGTAATAAAGCTAAACAGCGTACCCAAACCAAAAAGGACAACTCCTGCTAGTGCCAAATTATAGCCCATTGCAGAGCCAATTCCCAACATAAAGCCGCCAAAAATAATGTACATGGATAACTGCGAAGCCACACTTACCACTGGTACCAATAGCGAACGAAACTGCAACCACTCATAGCTTTGTGCGTGCTGCACCGCATGACCACATTCGTGTGCTGCAACAGCCGCTGCAGCTGCATTGCGTTCGTGATATACACTTTCGCTAAGGTTTACGGTTTTGTTTTTTGGATTGTAATGGTCTGTGAGTTTTCCGCGAACGGCGGTAACCTTCACATCTCGAATGCCGTGGTCTGAAAGCATTTTTTCTGCAATCTCCTTGCCTGACATTTGATTACGCAACTGCACTTTTGAGTATTGCTTAAACTTAGATTTAAGTTTGTGTTGAACCCACATACTAGCTCCAGCAAAAACAGCGATAAGTAAATAATATTCTCCGTACATAATTTTTAATTAAGCCTAAGCAAACAACGTACCACGCTACTTTTTTGAGCGGAGTATAAAGGTAATAATAAAAATGATAATAGAAATTGAAACCGCATTTGCTACAATTACAGAATGACTTTGAATCAAAACACCGTAGATAAACCAACATAACGTTCCTGTTCCCATAACGGCATACATGGTCAGTGACAATCCGTCAGCTGTTTTGGATTTCCAAATTTTATATGCCTGTGGTAAAAAGGCAGAGGTGGTCAATGTGGCGGCAAAAAAGCCGATATATTCTGGGTTTAACATTTTAAACTACGATGTTCACAATTTTATTGGGTACTACTATCACTTTTTTGGGTGTTTTTCCGTCCAAATAGGTTTGGGTGCGTTCCTCTTGCATCACGGCAGTTTCAATTTCGTCTTTACTAAGCGAAGTCGATAACTCCAGCGTAAAGCGCATTTTTCCATTAAAACTAATTGGATATGCTTTGGTGTCGTCCTGCAAATAGTCTGGGTTTGCCACAGGATAGCTCGCCGTTGTCACAGATTCGTTATGCCCTAAAAGCGACCATAGTTCCTCGCAAATATGAGGCGCAAAAGGGGCAAGCAATACGATAAGTGGCTCCAAAATTTCACGATGATTACACTTTTGATTTGTGAGTTCATTTGTAGCAATCATAAACGCACTAACCGAAGTATTGAGTGAAAACTGCTCTATATCTTGGGTTACTTTTGCAATGGTTTTGTGCAATATTCTAAGCGATTCTTTGGTGGGTTTATCATCACTTACAACGAATGTCTCTCCGTTGTGAAACAGGCGCCAAAATTTATTCAGAAAATTGCTCACTCCTGAAATGCCTGCCGTATTCCATGGTTTTGCTTGCTCAATGGGACCTAAAAACATTTCATACATTCGAAGGGTGTCAGCCCCATATTGATCACAAATCGCATCTGGATTTACAACATTATATTTGGATTTAGACATTTTTTCTACTTCACGTCCAACAATATACTTTTCGTCTTCTAATTTAAATGTTGCTTCAGCAAAGTGAGGTTGCCACTTTTTAAGCCCTTCAATATCTAATTCGTTTTGCGCCGATACCAAGGAAACATCTACATGCACAGGAATAACTTTTTTCCCTTTGCACAATCCTTTTGAAAGATAGGTTTGAGTATCTGGAATGCGATATACAAAGGCACTTTCCCCTAAAATCATCCCTTGGTTTATTAATTTTTTAGCAAAATTTTCAACGGGGACGAAATCAAAATCATACAAAAAATACTGCCAAAAACGGGCATAAAGCAAATGTCCTGTGGCGTGTTCGCTACCACCCAAATACAAGTCCACTTCTTTCCAGTACGCCAAAGCCTCTTTGCTTGCAAAAGCATCGGAGTTGTGCGCATCCATATAGCGATTAAAATACCACGAACTCCCTGCCCAGCCCGGCATGGTGTTTTTTTCTAATGGAAAAACGGTTTTGTTATCCATTTTATCATTGGAAACCACTTTGTTTTGTGTGGTATCCCATGCCCATTCGGTTGCATTTCCTAGTGGCGGAGCGCCATCAGGGGTTGGTAAGTATTTAGAAACCTTAGGCAATTCTAAAGGCAAACATTCGTCTGGAATAAGTTGTGGTTGCCCATTGACATAATATACTGGAATGGGTTCGCCCCAGTACCTTTGACGGCTAAATACCGCATCGCGCAAGCGGTAAGTTGTTGCGCCTTCGCCCATACCATTTTTGGCAAGTGCCTCTATCACTTTTTGCGTGGCTTTGGCAACAGGTAAACCGTCTAAAAAATCGGAGTTTGCAATTCTTGTATTTTCTTTAGACGTATGCGCAGCCTCTGAAACATCTACATTTTTAAAAATATTTTTGATCGGCAAATCAAAGTGCGTTGCAAAATCAAAATCACGCTGATCACCACATGGAACAGCCATCACGGCTCCCGTTCCATAACCTGCCAACACATAATCGCCAATCCAAATGGGTACTTTTTCGTTGGTAATCGGATGAAGCGCAAATGCTCCTGTAAACACCCCACTAATGCGGTCAACTTCACTCATACGTTCACGCTCGCTGCGTTGTGCCGCTTGCTTAACATAGGCGTCCACTTCCGCTTTTTGACTGGGTGTGGTAATTTCATTTACCCATTCATACTCTGGAGCTAAAGTCAAAAAGGTAACGCCAAATAGCGTGTCAGGTCTCGTGGTAAACACTTCTATTTCTCGGTGGCTATTTTCAACACAAAAACGAACACTGGCACCTACCGATTTTCCAATCCAGTTGCGTTGCATTTCCTTTAGTGGCTCGGGCCAATCTAACGAGTCAAAGCCTTTGAGCAATCTATCGGCAAACGCCGAAATACGCATACTCCATTGCTTCATTTTTTTGCGCTCCACAGGATGACCTCCACGCTCCGAAACGCCTTGCACCACCTCATCGTTTGCCAAGACAGTTCCCAATGCAGGGCACCAATTCACCTCTGTTTCTGCCAAATAGGTCAAGCGAAAACGAAGTAAAAATATTTGCTTTTCCTCCACACTCATGCCATGCCAATCCGCAGCAGTACATGATGGGGTATCGTCATCACAAGCGGCATTCAAATCTGTTGTGCCAAATCGTTCCAAATGCTGAATAAGCGCATCTATTGGACGTGCTTTATCCTCTTTTTTATCGTACCACGCATCAAACAAAAGCGAAAAAATACATTGTGTCCATCGGTAATACGATGGGTCTGAAGTGCGTACTTCTCTTGACCAATCAAAAGAAAAGCCCATGCGGTCTAACTGCTCGCGATAGCGTTTAATGTTGGCTTCGGTAGTAATGGCTGGGTGCTGTCCGGTTTGAATAGCGTACTGTTCGGCGGGAAGCCCAAAAGAGTCATATCCCTGAGGATGCAGCACATTAAAGCCTTTGTGGCGTTTGTAGCGCGCCACAATATCACTTGCGATATACCCTAACGGATGCCCAACATGTAGTCCAGCACCTGATGGATACGGAAACATATCCAATACATAAAATTTGGGTTTGTCAGAAGGTTGCTCAACCTTGTAGGTTTGCTTTTCTGCCCAAAATGCTTGCCATTTTTCTTCTATATATTGAAACGGATATCCCATGTAAACAATTAAACAGCAAAAATAACACTTTAAGTATGGTCTTTAGAAAATGTAGCAAGATTGTTCGGTCATATTTTCTATTTTTATGCCTTAGAACAACTATGTCTGCAACCCGCATTTACAAAAGACGCCTTTTTGCTTCCTACTTTTCTGTTGTTAGCAGCACCACGCTCGTACTGTTTGTGTTGAGCGTTTTGGGCTTTGTCTTACTCAACAGTCAATCCATTGCCAATTACTTTAAAGAGCAAGTGACCATGACAGTTTTTTTGGAAGACGAAACCAAAGAAATGGAGCGTGAACAACTGGTTACCACCATGCGATTAGCTCCTTTTACAAGAGTGGTGCGGTTTGTGTCTAAAGAAACGGCAGCTTCTGAGCATAGCGCTACTATTGGGGAAGATTTTATGGATTTTTTAGGATATAATCCGCTGCAAGACGCACTTGATATTGGGCTAAAAGCCGATTTTGTTACCACAGAAGTTTTAGACAGTTTGAGTGACGTAATGGAGCAAAAACCCTTTGTTTCCGAAGTGCTTTACGACCGTCCGCTTATTGTGCTGCTCAATCAAAACATTCAAAAATTTGGATTTTGGTTATTGGTCTGTAGTGGTGTTTTTATAGCAATTGCGCTGTTGCTTATCAATCACTCCATCAAATTATCTATTTACAGCAAACGACTCATCATTCAAACCATGCTGCTAGTTGGCGCAAAAAAGAGCTTTATCCGCCGTCCTTTTATTTGGCGCTATATGGGGCTTGGCGCATTGAGCGCACTGCTGGCTTTAGCAGGTTTTATAGGAGTTTTAAACTTTTTGATGCAGTTCGTTCCACAAATCAATTGGTGGGAAAATCAATTCTCACTTATAGTTTTGGCTGCGGCTATTTTGGGCTGTTCGGTGCTTATTTGTGGCATTAGTGCTTGGTTTGCTACACACAAACACCTCCGTTTAACCTATGACATTATCTACTGATTATGAAAAATGAAAAAGAATTTTTGTTTGGCAAACGCGCCTACCGCATTATGGCAGTTGGACTTGGATTGATTGTGTTGGGTTTTGTGCTTATGACAGGGGGCGGTAGTGACGACCCCAATGTGTTTAATCCTGAAATTTACAGTCCGCTGCGCATTCGTGTAGCACCAACATTAGTGCTGGCTGGTTTTGCTACTTTAGTTGTTGCCATTTTGTCGACAAAGAAAAAACAATGAGTTTTTGGGAAGCACTTTTATTAGGGATTGTTCAAGGATTGACCGAGTTTTTACCCGTATCGTCTAGTGGACATTTGGCACTTTTTACAGCACTTTTAGGAGGTGAAACACTTCCAGAAGAAAATCTACTTTTTACCATTTTGGTACATGCTGCATCCGCACTTGCTACAATTGTTGTTTTTAGAAAAGATATCGCTGAACTTATTCAGGGTATTTTTCAAAAAGACAATACCAATGCGCGGCATTATGTAGGGAAAATTGTGCTTTCTATGCTACCCGCCGTAGCGGTTGGATTGTTTTTTGAAGAAGAAATCACGGCGCTTTTTGGGTCTAATTTAGCACTGGTGGGCGCTATGCTTTGTATTACTGCTCTACTCCTATTTTTTACTGATCGAGCAAATGAAAAACAACAATCTATTACCTACAAAATTGCTTTAATTATAGGTGTGGCCCAAGCCGTAGCCATACTGCCTGGAATTTCCAGAAGTGGCGCCACCATTGCCACGGCACTTCTTATTGGCGCAACGCGTCCCGAAGCTGCCCGTTTTTCGTTTTTGATGGTGATTCCGCTCATATTAGGAAGTATGGCAAAAACCCTACTTGACAATGGGGCATCCGTTTTTGGAACTGTTGATGTATTGCCGTTGCTCACGGGTTTTGTTGCTGCTTTAATTTCTGGTATTGTGGCGTGTACATGGATGATTGCCCTTGTAAAGCGAAGTAAACTGAGCTATTTTGGGGCCTATTGTTTGGTTATTGGAATCATCGCATCGATTATTGCATGGACGTAGTTTTCTCCAAAGACGCATTCCTTGAAGGGCAACTTTTGCTCTTAGACAAACCTCTTGAGTGGACTTCCTTTCAATTGGTGAATAAAATTAGATGGGCGATTCGAAAAACCTACGGAATCAAAAAAATAAAAGTAGGTCATGCAGGAACGTTAGACCCCCTTGCCACAGGACTAATGCTTATTTTCACAGGAAAAATGACCAAGCAAATAGACCAATTTATGGGCATGGACAAGTCCTATTCTGGCACGTTTCGGTTGGGCGCAACTACGCCATCTTATGATTTGGAAACTACTGTAACTAATCCAAAATCTATTGATCATATCACGAATGCCTTATTAGAGGAAACTCGCAACTCTTTTTTGGGTAAAATCCAACAAAAACCTCCCCTACATTCTGCCATAAAAAAAGACGGAAAACGACTTTACACTATTGCACGAGCTGGAGAAACCACCGAAATTCCATCGCGTGACATTACGATTACGTCTTTTGAGTTAACCAAAATCAATTTACCAGATGTCGCCTTTTCAGTTTCGTGCAGCAAAGGCACCTATATTCGTTCATTGGCGCACGATTTTGGGCAAAGCCTTGGTTGCGGTGCACACTTAACATCACTTTGCAGAACAGCTATTGGAAGCTACAATCTTACCGATAGCTTGACTCTTGACGCCTTTTTGCATAACTTAGAAGAAAAATCGTAATTATGGAACCTTTTCGTTGCGATTGGTGTTTGGCAAATCATACTTATATCGCTTATCACGATACCGAATGGGGCGTACCCATTTTTGACGACCATAAACTTTTTGAGGCACTTTTGCTTGAAACCTTTCAAGCGGGATTGTCTTGGTGGGCCGTTTTAAAAAAACGCGAACATTTTCGTGAAGCCTTTCACGGGTTTGATGTACACCGTGTAGCGCAGTTGACAGATTATGATGTAGAAAAACTGCTACTTAACAAAGGAATCATTCGAAATCGGGGTAAAATTACGGGAGCCATTGCCAATGCACGTGCGTTTATCGAAATACAAAAAGAAGTGGGGAGTTTTAGTGATTTTATGTGGTCATACACCAACGGTATCCCCATTCAAAATAGCTATTCACAAACACATGAACTTCCACAAACTACGGCTTTGGCTGTCCAAATGAGCAACGACCTCAAAAAACGTGGATTTAAATACATTGGAAAAATTACGATGTATGCCCATATGCAAGCTGTAGGCATGGTCAACGACCACGTGGTAGACTGCTTTAGGCATCGCGAAGTGGCAGCACTTAGTCCAAATAGCTAAGAAATTCTTTGCGAGAAATTGGTGTGGCGCCCATACTTGCCAAATGTGCTGTAGGCACCTGACAGTCAATGAGTTTGTATTTGTTTTTCTTTAGTTCACGAGTGAGATAAATCAGTGCCAACTTACTGGAATTACTTGCTCGAGAAAACATACTTTCTCCGCAAAACACTTGACCCACGTCTATGCCGTAAAGCCCCCCTACAAGCTCAGCGCCATCCCAAACCTCTACCGAGTGTGCGTGTCCTTGTTCGTGCAAAACTCCGTAAACTTCCATCAATCCTGGCGTAATCCATGTGCCTGTTTGACCAAATCGTTTAACTCCCGCACAGGATTTTACAACTTCGTTAAAAGCTTTGTTAAACGTAATTTCATAGGGATGTTTGCGCAAAAAATTGCGCATACTTTTTGAAATACGCAATTGTTCTGGAAAGAGCACCATTCGAGGATCTGGACTCCACCAAATCAAAAACTCATCTTGCTCAAACCATGGAAAAATGCCTTTTTGGTATGCCAATAGTACCCTTTCGGGGCGTAAGTCACCACCCACAGCAACAATACCCTCTTCAGTGGCCAAGTGGGGCGAAGGAAAACGCAATTCTTCCGATAAATGATACATGCTTTTAGTTAGAAGGGCAAATCGTCTGGCTCTTCTTTTGCAGGTGCATCTGGCATGGTTTCAAATGGCGGTGCAGCAGGAGGAGGTGGCGTTGTTGCTTCGACAGCGTCTATGCGCCAACCTTGAATGGAATTGAAGTATTTGATTTCACCTTGCGGACTTTGCCACTCACGTCCACGAAGGTTGATTCCCACTTTTACACGCTGCCCAACAGCAAATGCATTAAGAAGTGAACACTTGTCTTGCACAAATTCAACGAGAAGGTGTTGAGGGTATTGCTCTTCGGTTGTGATAACCAATTCACGTTTTTGAAAGCCGTTTGACCCGTACTCTTTGGTGTCGTCTATTTGTTTTATTTTTCCAATAATTTCCATGCGGTGGTTAATGATGTTAATACAAATTTACTCAATTTGTTGCGAATGCAACACTTGAAAATATAGTATATTCGTAAACATGAGATTTGACTTCTCTTATGTAAACCAACGAAACATCCGTACGACAGGCTTTGTGTTAGCCCTTTGCTTTGTTGGGTTTACACTTTGGAACACCAATAAACTTATTCAGCGTATTCAACAAGATGAGCGTCAACAGATGGAACTTTGGGGCTTGGCACAGCAAGACCTAGCCTCTAGCACAGATCTTAATCAAGCTGTTGATCCATTAACATTTCAAGTGCTGACAGGGGAAAACAGCATTCCTATGATTGTGGTAGATAGCGAAAAAAATCTACTCTTTTCAAATAATATAAATCAACGGAAATTAGCGCAAGACTCTGTTGGGTATGTGGAGAAATTAATTCAGGAATTTAGCACTACGCATCCACCAATAGAAATCGTCTACGGAGACAATTTGAACCAAAAAATGTATTACGGGAATTCTAAGTTGATTAATCAATTACGCTATTATCCCATTGCTTTTTATCTGATTGTGCTCTTTTTAGGAGGTATCGTGGTTGCCTATTATAAAAGTACGCAGAAGGTCATTTCCAATAAGCTATGGACTGGAATGGCAAAAGAAACAGCACATCAATTGGGAACACCCATTTCTTCTCTTTTAGGCTGGCTAACTATTTTAGAGCAGCACGATATAGACAAGAAGATATTAGCCCAAATAAAAAGCGATATCAAACGTTTGGAGACGATTAGTGCGCGGTTTTCTAAAATTGGCTCACTACCAAACAAAACAGATATGAAGCTGAGCACTGTAGTTTATGACCTGGTATCGTATATGGAAATTCGGATGCCAAAAGGAATTACGCTTCGTGTTAACAAAAGTGGTCATGAAGATTTGGTTGAAATCAATGCAGAACTTATTGCGTGGGTACTGGAAAATTTAATCAAAAACAGCATAGATTCGATTCGGGGAAAAGGGTCAATCACGATTGATTTAATTTGGGAAAACACGGCAATGGTTAAGGTTCGAGATACAGGAAGCGGTATTCCAAAAAAAATTCAGAAAACTATTTTTAAACCTGGTGTTACCACCAAAAAAAGAGGCTGGGGGCTCGGATTATCTTTGGCAAAACGTATTGTGGAACAATATCACGGAGGCAAACTAAGACTTGTAGAAAGCTCCGAAAAAGGATCGACTTTTGAGATTCAACTACCGCTTACACAACAGCCGCACTGATTTTTTCGGCAAGGGTTTTCATCTCCTCCTTAGAAGGCGAAACCTTTTTTTGAAAGGTAGCGTCTGCCATTTCGTTAAGTGGAATCAAATGAACATGAACATGCGGTACTTCCAAACCAATAACTGTTAAACCAATTCGTTTGCAAGGTACTACTTGTTTTAGTGCTACACCCACGCGGCGGCTAAATTGCATCAATGCCAAGTAGGATTCTTCATCTAAATCAAATAACTTATCCACTTCTTTTTTTGGTACACAAAGTGTATGCCCAAAAGCATTGGGATTGATATCTAAAAAAGCAATATGCTTGTCGTCTTCCGCAACAATATAGGCGGGAAGTTTGCGTGCAATAATTCGGCTAAAAATAGACGCCATTAGCGTTCAATGGATAAAATTTCGAATTTAAGTATGCCGTTGGGAACGGTCACTTCTGCGATTTCGCCTACAGCTTTGCCCAAAAGTCCTTTTCCAATGGGAGAGCTCACCGAAATTTTTCCCGATTTTAAATCGGCTTCGCTTTCAGCAACAAGGGTATAGTTCATTTCCATGTTGTTGTTAAGATTTTTGATGCGCACTTTTGACAGCACCAACACCTTAGAAACGTCCAACTGTGATTCGTCTATTAAACGAGCATTGGCAAGGGTTTCTTCCATCTTGGAAATTTTCATCTCCAACATACCCTGCGCCTCCTTAGCAGCATCGTACTCGGCGTTTTCACTCAAATCACCCTTGTCACGCGCATCGGCAATTGCCTGTGACGCACGCGGACGCTGAACATCTTTTAGATGATTGAGCTCTTCTCGTAATTTCTTTAGCCCTTCGGCAGTATAATATGAAACTGTACTCATTGGGGTATAGTTAAAAAAATCCCTTATGTTTAAGGGATGAATGCAAATATACAATTTTCCTTTTTCTTCCGTTTTATAGACATGAAATATGTTGTTTTTTCAGGGTTTTTATTTTTATTGAGCTGTAACAAAAACAGCGTAGAACGCAATCCATATTTATACGAAACACGCTTTGAACAGAGCATCAATTTAGCACTTCCCGCTTTTGATAACCTGAATTATCAAGGCGGAAGTTTGTATTGGGCAAATGGAGGGATTAGAGGATTGTTGCTGTTTAATCTTTCAGGAACTATCATGGCATGGGAGGCAAGTTGTCCTAATCATACACCAAATAGTTGCTCTACATTGCAAATTAATGGCGTTACAGCCTCTTGTTCTTGTGAAGACTATAAGTACAGTTTGGCTACAGGACAGCCCCTCACGGAAGGAGCCACCTATAGCCTACTGTTTTACAAGGTGCAGCAAAACGGGACTTCGGTGCGGATATATAATTAAGACTTTTTTTAATAGTCTTACGTTTCATTCAAAACCTTCATTACCGACTTTAAGACCCTCGTTCATTTTGTCTTGAAACAAAACGAACCAAAAGTTCAAGAGGATTTTAAGGAAATCCTCAACCTTCTGCAATTCTGAAATTAAAATTTAAGCGTTAATCCCGCCAAAAAGTGACGTCCTGCTTGGGGGTAATACCCCACACCTTCTATGGTTGTAACGGCAGTTGGAGTGCTCCAATCATCATCATAGGTGTAAAAATATCCATTAGAAATATAACCTTCATCAAGAAGATTATAGATATGAACATTTACATCCAAACGGGGTGCGTTTGGCTTGTTTAACACAACGGCCTGAAATAAAATATCCTGCACAGAATAGCTTTCCAATTTGGACAATTCTGCATCAATATTCCCCATGTATTGCTCTCCCACAAATTTGCTAACAAGCGAAATCGACCATGAGTCGCGGGCGTACGTCAATTGATCGGAAGCAATCAACGAAGGAGAATAGGATAAATGCGTATCGCCCAATGCTTGTAGTACTCCGTTGCGCTGAAAATAGTTATCCTTATTTCGGTTTTTACTCCAGGATAGGTTGGCTTGCCAACTCCAATTGGGCGCAAATACCCAGCCAGCGTCTAACTCTATCCCTCGGCGGTAACTATCCCCAGCGTTTTCACGAATGGGTGCACCCACATTATCAATAGCTCCCGTAAGCACCAATTGGTTTTTATAACCCATATAGTACAGGTTTGCATTTACATACGCCGCTTTTGTTTTCCATCGCCAGCCCAACTCAAAGTCATTCAATTCTTCAGGAACAGGATTGCCATTTTCATAGTCGGTTCGGTTGGGTTCTTTATGTGCTTTGGCATAAGAAGCATAAAATTGATGGGCAGCATTGGGTTTATATACCATGCCCGCTTTGGGGTTAAAAAAGGTATGCGCATCGTTGACTGTAAATGTCTCAGGACCGGCAACTTCTCCAGCTACGGCATAATCAATCCAGCGAACTTGTGCATCGGCGTAGAGCTTCCAATTGTCATTTAAAGAAACATCCCATTTGGCAAAAATATTACCATCTTTTTTCTTTCCGCGGTTTTCATAAAAACGGTGTTTTGGATTTATATTGGCGGTAGAAGCCCATAACAACTCGCCAAAATGCGATCCGTTATAAGCACTGTAATATGCCTCTGCACTTAAGATGTGATTTCCCTTTTCGTAATGATAGAGCAAATTAGCTACATAAAAGTCGTTATTTAACCATTTGCGCACTACATTTTCTGTTTCAGTAATAGCTTGTCCGTTAATGCTTAATGGTGGCAACTTTAAATAACTGTACGAAGTATCCCCGCTAAAGCTAACATTTTGATCGTACCACAAATCATAAAACTCTTCGTAAAAGCCATATCCATGGGTATAATTTAATCCTAAAGATAGTCTGGCGTAATTGGATAATCTTTGTTCAATATGTAATTGTGTGTGGTCTTGGTTATAATTATCCACTTGGTTGTCGTAATAACCTTGTAATTTACCGTTATCGTCGTATTGCTCACCAGCAGGGTTATAGGTTCTGTTTGCTACCATTGTTGCTGGGTCTACGCCATACCACGCTTGGTAAGTGCGCTCATGACCGCCAAAAGTCAATGCCTTTATTTTAGTATTGGCTTTGGTGTAGGTTCCTTGCAGAAAATATCCTTTAAGCTGCGAAGAAGCACGGTCGATATAACCGTCAGAGGTGATGTTTGACAAGCGTCCACTAAATTCAAACCCACTTTCAGAAATTCCTGTGGAGAATTTAATCGTATTTCTAAAGTTATTGAAACTACCTATACTAGAGGCAAGTTGAGCATAGGGTTTTTCCGATGCTTTGTCTGTTTCCAGGTTAATACTTGCGCCAAAAGCGGCTGCACCGTTGGTAGATGTTCCTACACCACGCTGCACTTGAAGGTTTTCTACAGAGGAGGCAAAATCGGAAAGGTTTACCCAAAAGGTGCCATGCGATTCGGCATCGTTAAGGGCAATTCCATTAATGGTCACATTCACTCTTGTAGCATCGCTACCACGAATGCGAATTCCTGTATAACCCACGCCTGCTCCCGCGTCGCTTGTGGTAACTACGTTAGGTAAAAAACGCAACAACACTGGTAAGTCTTTCCCAACGTTTTGCTTGGCTAGCTCCTTTTTGGAGACATTGGTAAACGCCATAGGCGTATCTTCTTTCGCCCGAAGGGCGCTTACCGTAACCGATTCAAGTGCTACGGTATTAACAGTTAATGTATCTATCTCAGATTTGGCTTGCTGCGCCATCAGGCTGCCCGCAAGCATTAATGTAATAATGGTTTTCATTTGCGTAAAGGCAAATAAAGGGGTATTATTTACAATGGATTTTAGTTAAACAATATTCCTTGGCAGCATTACCTGCCCAGGTTCAATGGGTATAATCTCAGCCGTTAGGCACCCCTAGAGATGGGGCAAAGATAACTGAATTATGTGGATTGATGCATGGGGCGCAACAAATCATTTACCGTTTTTACAGGGTTGAATGTGCGGACGGGAACTTCCACAAAAACAGTGTTCCAATTTGCCATAGCGCCATTCCAAAGTCCAGGGTGCTCTAGTGCCTTAATTTCAGTATCCCCCACAGATTTATCTGCAATAAAACAGGCCTCATAATCAACAAACGCTGTCAAATCATACTTGACCCCTTTGTGGTTGTAGGTAGCGCAAACAATATCAACAGGATTAAAGTGTGTTCCTTTTTTGAAAAGGGTTTTTTGTGCTTTGTCGTTTGTATTTACTTGTGCTTCCTCTACAATTTGAAGGGTGACTTCATCATTTTTTTTCACCCAAAAAGGACCACCGCCAGGCTCGCCTTCGTTTTTTACCATACCGCACACACGAAGCGGACGGTTAAGCTTTTCTTCAATAAATGCGGTAAGCCGATTGCCGTGCAACGATTGCGGAACATCCACGTTGAGTTTTTCTTTCAAAAACATTTTCACTTCAATCAAGTCAATCGCATCGCCTTGTGCCAAGGCGCGTGCGTAGTGATGAATCTGATTTTGAAGTGAAATCAACAAACCTGCTAACATTTTTTTGTATTTGGCTGTTTGTTTGTGATAGCTACTCACAGATATATTATCGATGTTAGATAAAAAAATTAGTTCACTCTCAATAGCGTTTAAATTCCCAATAAGGGCACCATGTCCACCCACGCGAAAAATTAAGTCTCCATCATTATTACGTAGTATAGTGCCATCTTCTTTTAGTGCCAATGTATCCGTATTTCTATTTTGATGCGAAAAACTCAAATGCGTTTGAGCAGAAACTGTAGATTGTAGTTGCGAAACTGTTTTTGAAAGGTGGTTTTCAAAATCCTTTGTAGCACCTGGTGGTATGGTAAAATGAATATCCATTTTGCCATTATTTACTAGAAATTCTGTTGAGAAAATCAATTGCTCTACCGCAGCAGATCTTTGCTCACTACCGTAGTTGTGAAAAGGAATTAGGGCTTTTGGTAGTTTGTCAAAGCTATCAACAACTTTTTCGGTAAACACATATCTATAATCATTGTCAATACTTCCATTCTGTGTTTTGGTAATTGCATTTTTAATTTGAGCATAAAAGGGAAGCTTTTCAATCCCCCCCAAAAAAACTGCAAGTTTGTAGGTTTTGTTTCGATTTAAGTAACTTCGAAGGGTTTCTTTTTTGTTGTCGTATCTATTCAGGAAAAAATGCAAAAATTTAAACATACGACTTGCTAAACCGGAAGCAGGAATAAAGCGTGAGATTGAAAAATTGGATTTTTGTTCATCAAAAAACAAAACGTATTCGGTGCTCTTTTTTTCCGATAACACTAAAATGCCATCATTTGCTGTAGCGGTTCGCTCTAGTTGAGCATAATTTGCCCCCTTTTGCAACAAGCGCAATTGCTCTCTTGCATTGGTCTCCGAAATACCTAACTCTTGTAAAACAAGTTTATCCTTTTGCGTAAATGTGTGTTTCATACAACTTGTTTAGTTTTTCAATAGCAAGTTTCATTCGTTCTTTATGCGAACCCTGTAATAAGGTGTAAGTAAGGTTTCGTTTTGTTAAGGCAGAGGCAAAGGTTTCGAGCATTTCTTCGCGTTGGTTGGGTCTGTCACGAAGCAAGTCCTTCTCCCAAGGAACGTCAATATCGGTCAAAAAGTATACATCGTAGCTGTTTTTTTTGTTGGCATGAACTACTTTTTGGTCACACCATCCCTTAAAATACGCTTCCGAATACACCTGTGTAGAAAGCGGCGTGGTATCGCAAAAGAGAAATGTATTTGCCTTTTTTACTGCTTCATTTTCTAATCTTATTTGCCCAACAGCAATAGGGAAAATATCTTCAGGAGCGCATATTTCTCCCGATTGATGCCATTTATTTTCGAGATATGTTCTGGCATATTCAGGTACCCAAGTAGTGTTGTAATGCTCAGCTAATGCTTTTGCTAATGTGGTTTTACCTGTAGATTCAGGACCAAACAATACCACTTTTATGCAATTACTCGGGAGTTGTTTAAGATGTTTTTCCATGCGATATAACCGTATATGGCTATGGCTGTAAAGATAAGGTATTGAATACTTGTAAAGGTTAGCCCCTTATAAAAATAGAGTGGGACAGAAATAATATCGCCAACAATCCAAAATATCCAATTCTCAATCTTTCTACGTGCCATAAGCCACATACCGACAAAAAATATGCCAGTAGTTATGGTGTCTACATACGCCGTCCAAGATGTCCACTTTCCCACTGATTGATATACTGCATAAACAAAAAGTAGCGTAGCGATAAAAATGAAAATTGAAGTCCTTTTTTCTTTGGTGGTGGTTTGGCTTATGGGTGTTGGTTTATCGTTTGTTATTCGCGTCCAAACATACCATCCGTACACACTCATGGCAAAGTAATATGCGTTTATCATCATATCGCCTAAAAGCGCCCATTTACAGAGTAGATACACAAAAATTCCAGTGGAAATAAGTCCTGTTGGAAAAACCCAAATATGGTTTTTTTTGGCATACCACACACTTAAAAATCCAAATAACACAGCAGTAACCTCTAGTATAATATCAACTCCCTTATACTCCAAATACTGCTCAAATAACAACTCAAAAAGCTGGTTCATAATCGCTTAAGTCTGATTTAATAGCTAAGGCACATGAATAATCCTCCCAAAAATACAGCCAATTCTTGAGCGCTATGGTGTTGTGTTGCAACTGCACTTCCGCCACGGGATACTCAGTATCCAAATGAGTTGTACGAATATCGTGCAAAAAACTTATGCCTTTCTTGCCCAATGCTTTATAGGCGGCTTCTTTGATGCACCATTGCGTGGTATGCATTCTGTCTGTGGCATTGGGTGTAAGCTCAGAGCTATGCAAAAACCGCGATGCAATACGATGCACTTTGGGACGTTCTTTTTCAATGTCAATACCTAAAGGTTTATCGCCGATGGCAATTGCCGAAAATTGATGCGAATGTGAGATAGAAATATGTCTTCCGTCTGCCAAATGTGGTTTGCCATTGGGGTCGTAGTACAAGTCCTTAGGCGAATATCCCGCCGCTTTTAGCAATTGCCGTACACTTAAAAACCCACAACGATGAATGTCAGATTTCATCTGACCTAATCTGTTGATACACAATTTGGTAAGTACTATTCCGCTGCTCAACGTAGTTTCATCTTCCGTAATATGCCATACCAAAATTTGGGTATTGTGTGGCGCAATGTATTTTTTGTAAATGGGCATAGAATACCGTAATTTTGCCTGCAAATTGCTAAGAATCAAATATACAACTATGGCTACTAAAACAACTGCTTACGTTCCTTACAAAGTAAAAGACATTTCGCTTGCTGATTGGGGGCGTAAAGAAATAGAACTTGCTGAGGCTGAAATGCCTGGGCTTATGGCACTTCGTGAAGAATACGCTAAAGAGCAACCGCTTAAAGGTGCGCGTATTGCGGGCTGCTTGCACATGACCATTCAAACGGCGGTGCTTATTGAAACGCTTACGGCACTGGGCGCAGAAGTTACCTGGAGCTCGTGTAATATTTTTTCCACACAAGACCATGCAGCAGCGGCTATTGCCGCAGCAGGAATTCCCGTGTATGCGTGGAAAGGCATGAACGAAGAAGAATTTAATTGGTGTATTGAGCAAACCTTATTTTTTGGTGAAGATCGCCAACCGCTAAACATGATTTTGGACGATGGCGGTGACCTTACCAACATGATTTTAGATGATTATCCAGAGCTAGCTGCTGGCATCAAAGGTCTTTCGGAAGAAACCACTACGGGCGTACACCGCCTCTATGAGCGTGTGCAGAACGGAACACTTCCCTTGCCTGCCATTAACGTAAACGACTCGGTAACCAAATCAAAGTTTGACAACAAATACGGCTGTAAAGAATCTGCCGTAGATGCCGTGCGCAGAGCAACAGACATTATGCTTGCTGGAAAGCGTGTAGTGGTTGCTGGTTATGGCGATGTAGGAAAAGGAACCGTGGCTTCGTTTCAAGGGGCAGGTGCTATTGTTACTGTTACCGAAATTGACCCCATTTGTGCGCTGCAAGCCTCTATGGACGGTTATGAAGTGAAAAAATTGGATACCGTAATTGGCAATGCCGATATTATTGTTACCGCTACTGGAAACAAAGACATTGTGGCTGAACGCCATTTCCGTGCCATGAAAGACAAAGCCATTGTGTGTAATATTGGGCACTTTGACAACGAAATTGACATGGCGTGGCTAAACGATAACTACGGCAACACTAAGGTGGAAATTAAACCACAGGTGGATAAATACACGGTTGAAGGAAAAGACATTATTGTGTTGGCAGAAGGGCGATTGGTAAATTTAGGTTGTGCTACGGGACACCCAAGTTTTGTGATGAGTAACTCATTTACGAACCAAACGTTGGCACAAATTGAGCTTTGGAACCACGCCGACCGCTACGAAAATAAGGTGTATATGCTCCCTAAGCATTTGGACGAAAAAGTAGCACGTTTGCACCTTGACAAACTGGGTGTGGAATTGGAAGCATTAGACCAAGAACAGGCAGATTATATTAGTGTTCCCGTACAAGGACCGTATAAGCCAGAGTACTACCGTTACTAATTTTTTTAGAACACAAAACGATAAAAACCGAGGCAGTTGTCTCGGTTTTTTCATTTATTGAACGAGTAACAAAAAACCCCGATGCGTTGCATCGGGGTTTTGTTTTTCTTGCTTCTCGCGGTTTATTCCTGAATAGGATCTACAGAAACATACGAGCGGTTGTTTTTCTTTTTGGTAAAGCGCACTACGCCGTCAATTTTGGCATGTAGTGTATGGTCTTTTCCCAAATATACATTTTCTCCAGGGTGGTGGGCGGTACCACGCTGACGGACAATAATATTACCTGCAGTTGCAAGTTGTCCCCCAAATATTTTTACGCCCAAGCGTTTCGATTCCGATTCTCTACCGTTCTTCGAACTACCTACTCCTTTTTTGTGTGCCATGGCTTATCCGTTTATTTTTTTGCTTCTAGTGCCGCTACCAATTCGGCTTTTTTCATCGCAGAAATACCTGAAACACCCGCTTCTTTAGCCAACTCTTTAAGCTCAGCTACTGTCTTAGACGAAAAGTCTACAGCTTTGGCTTTTGGCGCGGCTTTGGGAGCAGCTTCTTTTTTCTCGGCTGCTTTGGGTACTGCGGCTTTTTTGGCAGGTGCTGCTTTTTTAGCAGTTCCAACTCCCACAGACTCAACAAGAATTTCCGTCAACGACTGGCGGTGACCATTCTTTACGCGATATCCCTTGCGACGTTTCTTTTTAAATACAATTACTTTGTCATCCTTTAAATGACGAACCACTTTTGCTTCTACCGAAGCATTGGCTACAGCCGGGGCGCCTACAGATACCTTGTCACCGTCTGCTACTAAATACACCTTATCAAAAGAAACCTTATCTCCTGTTTTGGCGTCCAAACGATGCACAAATACCTTCTGGTCTTTTGCAACTTTAAATTGCTGCCCTGCTATCTCTACGATTGCAAACATATTTTTAGTTTTAAACACTTCCTGTTGAAGCGGGTGCAAATATACAATCTTGTTCCCAATCAACCAACCGTTTTTTATGTGTAACAATATTTTGAGTAAGTCGTTATATTTGTTAGCGTTAATTATTATATTAGACAGTTAAAATCCTAAAACATGAATAAATACACTTCTTTAGCCTTTTTATTCGTAGCCGGAGTTGTGGCAGCACAATCCGTTTCCTTCGAGGAATACAACCTTAACAACGGCTTACACGTAATCCTGCACCAAGATAATACAGCTCCTGTGGTAACCACATCGGTCATGTACCACGTGGGTGCCAAAGACGAACAACCCGACCGCACTGGATTTGCACACTTTTTTGAACATCTTCTTTTTGAGGGTACAGCAAATATCGAAAACGGTGCCTGGTTTTCTATCGTCACCGAAAACGGGGGTACCAACAACGCCAATACCACCGATGACAGAACCTATTACTACGAGGTTTTTCCTTCCAACAATTTAGAATTGGGCTTGTGGATGGAATCGGAACGTATGCTACACCCCATTATTGAACAAGGTGGCGTGGATACCCAAAACGAAGTGGTAAAAGAAGAAAAACGCCTTAGAGTTGACAACCAGCCTTATGGAAAGTTCTTGGAAAATGTAAAAAAACATCTTTTTACCAAACATCCTTACCGCTGGACAACCATTGGCGAAATGGAGCACCTAGATGCCGCAACGCTTGACGAGTTTTTAGTATTCAATAAAAAATTCTATGTGCCCAATAACGCTGTACTTGTAGTGGCTGGAGACATTGATATAGACACCACCAAAAAAATGGTTGAAGACTATTTTGGGGATATTCCAAGAGGGGCGGAAATCGTAAGAGAAAACTTCAAAGAAGACCCCATCAACGAACAACGCAATGCAACGGCATACGACGGAAATATTCAAATTCCTGCCCTAATTGCTGCCTATCGCACCCCATCGTTCAAAGCACGTGATTCGCGAGTGTTGGATATGATTTCGACCTATTTGAGCGACGGACCTAGTTCTAAACTCTACAAAAAATTAGTGGATGAAAAGAAAATGGCACTGCAAACAGGTACACTTAATTTTTCGCAAGAAGACTACGGCATGTACATTTTGTATGGGCTCCCGCAAGGTGAATTTCAGTTAGACGATTTAAAAGATGAAATGGATGCTGAGATTACAAAATTGCAAACCGACTTAATCTCGGAACGTGATTATCAGAAACTCCTGAACAAATTCGAAAATGATTTTGTAAGCAGTAACGCCTCTATTGAAGGGATTGCCAATTCACTAGCACGCTACTATATGCTGTATGGCGACACCAATCTGATTAACAACGAAATTGATATTTACCGTTCCATTTCTCGAGGAGAAATTCGTGATATTGCCAACAAGTACCTGAACACCAACCAGCGTTTGGTGCTTGAATATTTACCAGAATCTGAAACCAACTAAATGATAGACGATGAAAAAATTACTTGTATTATTTACCGCACTACTAACCGTTTCGGCATTTGCGCAAATTGACCGAAGCCAACAACCCAAACCCGGTCCTGCGCCCAGTATTCAGGTGAAAGAACCGCATCAATTCAAACTCAAAAACGGGCTTACTGTTATGGTGGTAGAAAACCGAAAGCTACCTCAAGTAAGCGCGAGTTTAACCCTTGACAATCCACCTATTTTGGAGGGTATTAAATCTGGAATGAGTCAGCTTACGGGTAGTCTACTGGGAAAAGGGTCAAAGAAAATTAAAAAGGATGATTTTTATGATGAGGTAGACTTTATGGGTGCCAACATTAGCATTAGCACATCGGGTGCAATTGCGCAATCGCTGACACGCTATTTCCCAAGAGTTTTTGAGATGATGGCCGATGCAGCAATTAATCCGAATTTCACAGAGGAGGAATTTATTAAAGAGCGTGATGTGCTAATTGACGCCTTAAAGGCTAATGAAAAAGATGTTACTTCTGCTGCAAGGCGTGTTGAGGCGCTGTTGGCATATGGAGGCAATCACCCCTATGGTGAATACACCACTTCTGGAACGGTATACAACATCAAATTAGCGGACATACAACGCTTTTACGATGCTAGGTTTAGACCTGATAACGCATACTTAGTGGTTGTCGGCGATATCGATGCGGCTACGGTAGAGGCACTAGCCACAAAACACTTCAATAAATGGAAAGCACAACCCGTTGCTGCTAGTCCGCTTCCTGAAGTTACTAACCCTGCAAAAACGCAAATCGATTTTGTAAATATGCCCAATGCCGTGCAGTCGGAAGTGGTGGTGCAAAGCACTGCGCATTTGGCAAAAAAAGACCCGGATTATTTTCCAGTGCTGATGGCAAATTCCATTCTTGGCGGCGGTGGTGAGGCACGTTTGTTCTTAAACCTACGCGAAGACAAAGGCTATACCTATGGCTCTTACTCTAGCATTGGGAACAACAAACGCACAGCTACACGATTCCGTGCAACGGCAAGTGTGCGCAACGAAGTTACCGATAGCGCCGTTGTTGAACTATTAAGCGAAATTAAACGCATCCGTACGGAACTGGTCACGGAAAGTGAATTGAAAAAAGCAAAGGCAAAATATGTGGGAAGTTTTGTGCGATCTTTGGAAAATCCTGCTACAATAGCCCGATTTGCTTTGGAGGTTGCCACCGAAAACTTGGATACGGATTTTTATAAAAACTATTTGGATAATATCAATGCCGTTACGGCTGAAGATGTGCAACGCGTAGCGCAAAAATATTTTAATGTAAATCAAGCGCGGGTAGTAGTAACTGGTAAGGGGGTAGATGTACTGGACAACTTGGAAAATGTAGTATTTAACGGAGCAAAGCTTGGTGTTTCGTATTATGACAAATACGGAATTCCAATTGAGCGCCCTCGAAAAACCGCTGTTTCGGGAGGTGTCACGGCCAAAAGTGTATTGAACACTTACATGGAAAAAATAGGGGTTAGTGCTATTTCCAATTTAAAGGCATTGAAATTGACGTATAAAGGAGAATTTATGCAAACTGCACTTGAAGTGGAAGAAACCTATTCTGCAGATGAACAAAAGCAGGTGATTTCAGTTGGTGGAAATACCATGATGACCAGTGTGGTTTCGGAAGCAAGTGCTTATATGAAACAAGGTTCAAATCAAATGGACTTACCTAAAATGATTCACGACGATATGAAGAAGACTTTGGGCGTACTCCCAGAAATGGCATTGCTTAACAGCGATGAGGTCTCGTTAGAAGGTATAGAAGATATCAATGGAGAAAATGCCTACACAATAAAGGTTCCTGGAACGGGTGTGAGCTATACCTATTACTATGGGGTAGATTCGGGGCTAAAACTTAGAGAATCTACAATGGTAAACTTTGGGGGGCAAATGCAAACCAATACCACAGATTTTTCGGAGTACACTGAAAATTCGGGCTTGACAGTTCCTGGAAAAAAGAGTTTTAACATGGGAGGGCAAGATATTTTACTATCGCTAGATAGTGTAGAAGTTAACCCTGAACAATAGTGTTATTTGGCTTTCGCTGGTCGATTCGATAGCGAAACTCCAATTAAAATAATGGCGGTAGCCAAAAGTTGAAAACCACCAATGCGCTCGCCGTCAAGCATCCCCCAAAATAGTGCCACAATAGGCAGTGTATAGGTAACCGAAGACACAAAAACGGCAGATGCCATTTTTACAAATCGGTTAAACATAACCTTGGCGATGGCAGTACCAAAAAAGGCAAGCAAGGCAACAAAACCTAGACTCGAAAGTACCTTGTTGGACTGTAGCTGTTGCATGGAAAAGAAATCGGAAAATAACAACAGCACAACGGCTGGTGGAAGGATAGCAATAAAGTTTCCCAACGTCATTGCCATGGGTGACACGTTGGCAAGTTTGTGTTTAAGAAAATAAATGTTTACTGCATAGCACATAGACGCACATATGATTAGCAGCACATATTCCGTAGGTTGATTTTCAGCAATTTGAGAGCCACCCCATATCAATCCGACAGAACCTATAAAGCCTAACAAAACCCCCGCATATTGACGAGTCAAAATTTTGCTAGCAAAAAAAGCAACCCCCACTAGTAGTGTAAAAATTGGCGTAAGCGAATTTAGAATAGCAGCAACAGCAGAATCAATATATTGCTGTGCAAACGCAAAAAAGAAGGAGGGAAAAAAGGTTCCTAAAAACCCTGTTATTACCAACCATTTCCACTCCTTTTTGGAAAGTCCATTTAGTGATTTGTATCCCATAAAAAGCAAGAAAATTGTACTAAAAATAATGCGCACACTACCCAACTGTATGGGCGTTAGTCCAACAAGTCCGCGTTTTATAAGAATATAAGAACTTCCCCAAATAAGAGAAAGTAAAAATAGATAGAGCCATTTGTTTTGTGGAATCAATTGCATAGCACGGCAAAGCTGGTAAAATTCAATGACAAATAGCAATAATTTCCTACATTTGAGTAAAATTCAATATTATGAAACGCCCTTATTACTACATTTTAGTCATACTATTTGTTGGCTGCACGACAGCTTCAAAATCAGAGAAAAAATCCGTTACGCATAACGAGGAAAAAATAATAGAATTGTCTGCTGATTTGTCTCATATTTCATTCCCCATTGAAGGTATGACATGTGAGATGGGATGCGCTGCTCGTATCGAGAAGAAAGTAGCTGTATCTGAAGGCGTTATGTCATCTAAAGTAGATTTTGAAGGTAAAACTGCCTATGTGTCTTTTGACCCA